>CANQEC010000176.1 GCA_947594335.1 uncultured Lachnospiraceae bacterium | reverse complement strand
CTCCGAAATACAGTCCGTCAGCTTCATAAATGATTTTTCCAGAAAAATGTGATAGGCGAAATGACCATTCTCCCTCACCGCGATCGTATTTTTATCATTCTGCTTTGCTGCTCCCATAAATTATCTCCTTATCTATTATTTCTTCCATATGTTTCTTTATGTAGGTCAGATATACTTTTCCAGTTCAATCCAGGTGCGGCCTTTCCGGGACTGCCCGGCGGCGCCGCAATAGCGAAAGCGTCCATGGCCCCGCACCGATACAATATCTCCGTCTCTGAGAACACAGGCATTTGATGTGGTCAGTCTGCCGTTTACAAACACGCTGCCCCGCTCGATCAGTGAGATCAGGCTGCTTCTGGACGCCCCAAACGCGAGCGCCATCACGGCGTCCAGCCGGATGGAGGCAACGCTCCCTCTTATCCTCTCCGTCGCCGGCGTATAGGAAAAACTCCCGCTCTCGCAGACGGTACAGCGAACTGCCGTGTGCCTGATTCTTTCAAGCTCCCCGCAGATCATTCTGGCGAGAGAATCGCAGCAGAACAGAAAAGCTTCCTGTTCTCCGACGGCAATATCGCCCGTCTTTGCTCTGTCAATTCCGAGATTCATCAGCGCTCCGAGAATATCCCTGTGCGAAAGCTTCTCCGCAAATTTCCGGTTAAGAGGCTCAATCCGGATGCAGGCGATCGGCCAGTCCGGCTCCAGAGCCATATCAGGCGGAATAAACGCCGCCATCTTCCGCTCCGCCTCCTCATAACCGCCAAAAGTTTTCCCGCCAAACAGGGAAAACTTTTGCGACGTTTCATACAGAATATTCTGCTCATATAAATTTAAAAAATCAGAATAAAGGATACAATTTCTCCTCTCTGCGAGGGACATGAGATCCTGTATCCTTCTCCTGAAAACAGATTCTTCTTTTTCTCTGTCCATATATTCACCTGACTGTGTGAAAATACTCCTGCGGCCCTGTCCGAAACCCGGCCGCACTAAAATCTTGTCCCAAACGCAGGCACATCAACCGCTCCATTGAACATCTCCTGGAAATCACCCGAAATGTCAACCCCCGGAGGCGTAATAATGAAGATAAAATTGCTGATCTTCTGAAGGTTTCCGTGAAGCGCATAGCAGGAACCAGAGGAAAAATCAATAATCCTCTGCGCAATATCAAGATCAAGACCTTCCATATTAAGAATAACCGTACAGTTCTCAAGAAGCGTCTCTGTAATCTCCCTGCTCTCCTCCATACTGTGCGGCCGGATCACACAGACTTCCATCCCTCCCTGTCTGCGGGCAGTTCCGCTGGAACGGATCGGAGAAACTTTCGGATTTTTCTGCTGTTTCTGGCGCGCCGCCGTTCTGGACGGCTGCTGGGCCGGCTTCTCATCCACAACGGGTTCAGAGGCGGCAGGCGGATCTTCATAATATCCGTCTTCATCCTCTTCCTCGGCATGTTTGCTTAAAATACGCTTTTTGGGGGGACGTTCCTCTTCGTAATCTTCTTCATCCTCATCAAGGTAGTCATCATCAAATCCGTCATAGTCATCATTCAGCTTAATCGTATTTAAGAATTTGTCTATAACACCCATAATTGCATTCTCCTATCTCATACTGTAGTCACGTTCCCCGAAAATACCGGTACCAACCCGCACCATTGTGGCACCTTCCTCCACGGCGACAACATAATCTCCAGTCATTCCCATACTTAGTTTGCACATAAACACATTATCAATGTTTTTTTCATTAATGTCAACACATAATTTCTTTAAATTGCGGAAGTATATCCGATTATCCTCCGGATTATCGGTAAACGGAGCGATTGTCATCAATCCCTCGATCCTTATATTGGGAAGTCTACTGATTTTCCTGATAAAATCTTCTGCCTCCTCCGGGGCAATCCCATCCTTAGTCTCCTCTCCCGCCATATTTACCTCAACCAGGACAGGAATTTTGATGTCTCTCTTGACAGCTTCCGCGCTGATTGCTTCAGCCAGACGTTCGGAATCAACCGAATGGATCATACAGGCTTTGTCGATAATATACTTGATCTTGTTGCGCTGAAGATGTCCGATCATATGCCATTGTACGTCGTCCGGCAGCTGCGGAGCCTTATCCTTAAGCTCCTGAGGTTTATTCTCACCAAATGCGCGCGTACCGGCTTCATACGCTTCCCTGATCATCTCAACCGGCTTTGTCTTGCTCACCGCGATCAGCGTCACCTCTTTCGGGTCCCTTCCGCATCTTGCACACGCGTCATTGATATTTGCCTGCACTTTTTCCAGATTTTCCCTGATCATATCCGTCACTCCTTTACCGTATCAGTTTATGATCTGATCAACATCAGCCTCCGAAGCATTCAGTACGATATAATCGTAGGCTGACAAACCATAAACGTTGTTGCTCTCGACAATACAGTATTCCTCATTCTGATCGATCACCGTAATCTCGCGAAATACCGCATACCCTTTGTTGATATTATACACCCCGTGCAGAACGGTCACGTCATTGTCCGTCAGTTCCCGTCTCTTCGCGGAATTTTCCTGGAGAATACAGTCTCCTTCCTTCAGAAGGCTTTTATTGATCAGATAGACGCCCGTCTCTTTATTATAACTGTAAACATTTGCGGTCAGATAGCTGATCTCCGAAGATCCGTCCGCCCGGAAACGTTCTACCTTCAGCGTAATCTCCTTCTCGGTATCCTCATTGACGATCGCGAAATCTTCCGGAATGTTATAAAATTCCTTGTCCACGATCGCGGAGACCGGTATTTTCAGTCCTTCCTTTCGATTAAGTATCAGTTCAATCTCAAGAAAACGATCCGTCGCATACCGGACAAGCGAATTGTTCATGACAATCTCCCCGAACGACTCCGTTCCATTTCGGATAATCGAAAAAGGAGCCGTAAACGTCTGGTTGTCCTTTAAAAAACGGAAGCGGATGCTCTCCTGCCCTGTCAGCTCCGTCACCAGATCATTGCTCATCGGAAAATACAGACGCCATTCTTCCTCCGTAATAAGCTTGTAGATGACATCGCCTGCCGTGACCTGCTTTCTGGTCCTCAGACTCTCAAGCCTGTAATTATTCAGATCAAACATATCGTCGGTCAGATTCGCGGAAGATGTCTCTTCAAAACCATCGATTCCATAGATCACAAAACCGGAATCCGGAGCGCTGCAGCGGTTCTGAACACTGATATAATCCGTGTCGAGATTTTTTGTCATATCCGCAAGAATGCTCTCGATCCCCGCCTTCATTTCATATGTCCGCTGAAAAGAAATCTCCGAAAAATCCGTTACAAAACCCGACATAACACTGTGGAGACGCCCAATATCGCGCTCATCCGGCGCAAAATCCTCATAAGCGACCGGTTCAAGGGATCCTGATTCGTTCACGGAACAGACGGTGCTGTCCGCCGAGACTCTGGCTCCCTCACGCGCGTAATACCTGATACTGCCCGACTGGGAAGCACGCACAACTTCTTCCGTGCGAAGGGATAAAGCCTGATAACGGAAATTTCCGCTCAGATTTCCTCTGACCACCTCATAGGTCATGATATGCGTCTCTGTCAGATAAAGGAAGATACACACCACCATATAGACAAAGACAATCCCAAACAGAAGCGTTCCGATATTAAAAAAAGGATATCGCCTGTATTTTGTTACTTTATTATTTTTTTTACCAAATAACACCAATTTATTTTCCTCCGGCCAAAAGCTAGTCCGCAAAACAAATCCTGTAAACGGCAAATCAGATCACAAAGCAGACTCCTTTACAATATCCCTACAATTTTAACATGGGAATCGAAATGATACAACCTTTCTTTTGCATAAAATTTGATTTTCAGGACAAAATACTGATTAGCCTGATAAGGAGGAAATCATTATGAGCAAAGGTATGGATTATTCTGCACTTGCCCTTGTCATTATCGGGGCTGTCAACTGGGGTCTGATTGGAATCTTCAAACTCGACCTGGTTAATCTTCTTTTTGGAAACATGTCCTGGATATCCCGTCTTGTTTATATTCTGGTCGGAATATCAGGGCTGTATCTGCTCAGCCTGTTTGGCCGTGTACGGGCCATGGGCGAAGAGTAGCCCCGGCAAGAGATCGAGCAGGAGGCGGCTTTCTCTCCTGCTCGCCGCGCGGCCCGTGTGCTGCGCCAGCAGCAATTTTCCTTACACGGGCCTGCGCATCACAGGAAAACGGCCGGACGATCTGTGTCCGGCCGCCGAATACATAAATCTTTTTCCGCTTTTATGTAGCCAATATATCTGTTATAACTCCGCAATGATATTTTTTCTGAGCTCCTCTGCGATCTCCCCGGATGTAAGAGAGATGCTGATCACAAACAGAATTCCATATTTCTCACCGATCTGCGCCAGTCTCGCGAGCAGATCATTCGCCGAATTCCCATCTGTAAACGATATTTTCATAAAGCTGTCAAGATACACCTGCTCAAGATCATGATCCTGTGAAATGATCCCATAAACAAAACCGATAAATTCGTCCGTATCGGTCAGATCAAACGATGACATATCAATCAGTCTGACACGATTGTTCAACTCATACATATGCTTGGTGCTCTTGTCAAGATAGACAATATTTCCATGAACTGTCTTAATCTCGGAATTCGCTTTTTCAAGCAGAACCTTTGTCTTTCCTTTACCTTTCTCACCTACAATTAACTGTATCATGGCAATCTCCTCCTTATATTATTGCGGATCCTATTACTCGTTTTCATTATAGACGATTTGTGTATAAATTACAACACCTAATTCTCAATTAACGACAATAACTCATTCATCTCCGGATATAGCGACTCTTTCGACTCAGCATGCAATATGATCGACAAATACGGATTCCCGTACAGATCCTTCGCCATCAGCGCAAGACATGCTCCTGCCTCATCCGTCGTCCCTGTCTTCCCGCCAAATACGGAAACGCCTTCCGGACTGTCCGCCTGATCCATAAAATACAGATTTGTTGACTCCCAGGTTACGGCTGTGGATGACCCGTCTCCCCTCGTATACTCGGCGTAATAATTTTTCCTGCTGATGATATCCTGAAAAAGTTCGCTTTTGAGCGCTTCCTGAAAAATCAGATAAATATCATACAGCGTCGTGTAGTGATCCGGGTCTGACAGTCCATGCGGATTCATAAAATGAGTCCCTGTGGCTCCCAGCCTTTTTGCCTCCTCGTTCATCATGGCGACAAATCCATCCACGGATCCCCCGATATGTTCCGCGATCACCATAGCCGCGTCGTTCCCCGAAACAATCATCATTCCGTAAAGAAGCTGCCGTAAGGAGAGCACATCCCCTTCATGAATATCGCAGACAGAAGAACCAAATTCAATGTCCTTTACGACCGGCGAAACCGTGATCATTTCGTCCAGATTCCCATACCGGATTGTCAGAAGAGCCGTCATGATCTTTGTAATACTGGCCGGGGCCCGCTTCGCAAAAATATCCTTTGCATATACGACCCTG
>CANQEC010000175.1 GCA_947594335.1 uncultured Lachnospiraceae bacterium | reverse complement strand
GAGAAGGAGTTTCGCTTTCCTCTGGGATATGGAAATCAGCGTCCCCTTTCAGCCACCTGGACGGTCACGGGAAGCGGGGCGTTTGTTCTCGCCTCCGGCGGCGGCCATGTGAAGATTACCGGGGTGACGCCGGGCAGGATTGTGGATATGGGAATCCGGGACAATATGAATATGGGCGCCTGCATGGCCCCGGCAGCCTGCGATACGATCTGTCAGAATATGATGGATTTCGGACGGCAGCCGCAGGATTATGACAGGATCGTCACCGGAGATCTCGGCTATGTCGGACAGACGATACTGATCGATCTTCTGAAAGAGAAAGGATTTGATATTTCGAAACAGCATATGGACTGCGGAATCGAGATTTATGACTGTAAAGAGCAGGACACGCATGCCGGAGGAAGCGGCTGCGGGTGCAGCGCGGTCGTGCTGGCGGCGATGATACTGCCCAGGATCTGCCGGGGAATCTGGAAAAGAGTGCTGTTTGTGCCGACCGGGGCATTGCTCTCAAAGGTCAGCTTTAATGAAGGCCAGACGATTCCCGGGATCGCGCACGGGGTTGTGCTGGAACACTGCTGAAGCAGCGCAAACTGCGGATACGTGATAAATAATGAGAGGAGTTTTTCATATGGATTATGTCAATGCCTTCTGGGTGGGAGGTCTGATCTGTGCGCTTGTCCAGATCCTGCTGGAGAAAACGACATTGCTTCCGGGCCGTGTCATGGTAATCCTTGTCTGCGCGGGAGCGGTGCTTGGGGCGTTCGGCCTGTACGGGCCGCTGACAGAATTTGCGGGTGCAGGCGCTTCTGTGCCTCTGCCCGGGTTTGGAAACGTTCTGTGGAAGGGCGTGAAGGAAGCGGTGGATTCAGAAGGACTGCTGGGTTTGTTTATGGGGGGATTTAAGGCGAGTGCGGTGGGAATCAGCGCGGCGCTGGTTTTCTCCTACCTTGCAAGCAGAGTATTTGAACCAAAGATGAAGAAATAAAGCGCGGCTCCAGCTGTTTTTAAAGCTGGGGCCGTATTTTATTCTTGACAAACAGTCCTGCGGGACATATAAATGTTAAGGAAATAAACAATTAGTGGGCCTGCGCATAAAATGAGGAGGAAGACCGGGATGACAGAGAGAGAACTTTTGAGTGAGGAGCTTCTGGAAAGATGGCTTGCGGTATCACTGTCCATCATCAACGAGCGGCTTGTTTCCGCGATGACATTTAATGAGTCGATGGTCTGCAATCTCCTCTACCGTCAGGAAAAAAGGGGCGGCGCCCCGCTCACGGCGACAGATCTCTGCATGGGACTGCGGATTCTGAAGCCGCAGATGAACGTGATTCTGGGACATCTGGAGCAGGACGGGCTGATCAGCCGTACGAGATCCAGTGTTGACAGGCGCAATATACATATCAGGCTTACGGATCAGGGAACCAGAGTGTATGAGAAAGCGCACAGGGAAATTCTGCGGCTTCCCGAAGGAGTGATTGAGCGGCTCGGAGAAGAAAAGATCCGCAGTCTTGTCCGGCTGCTGGGAGAAGTGACGGTCTGTTTTGGTGAAATGATGGAGGAAGAGGCCAGGGCGAAGGAACAGTTTTCCGGGGATGGACAGAAATCCGAAAAGGAGGCCGAAGAATTGCCGGCCCGCAGTGTGAAGGCAGAGGGAAAGGAAAGGAACAGGAGGAAACAGGGATGAAACGGGAATTGATGAATCAGGCGGACAGAATTGTTCTGGAGGTGCTGTACCGCAGCTTTCGTGTGCTGTACCGCAAGGACAGCCGCGTGCGAAAAGAGATCGACGGCTGGGCAGACGATCTGACGCTGAAGCTGGTCTGCGGCTTTGGAGGGGCGGTTCTTGTGGTGCGGCATGACAGGGAACACGGAATCGTAAAGCTGAAACGGGCGCAGAAGGCGGATATTACAATGCGGTTTAAGTCGGTAGAAGGCGCGTTTCAGGTGCTGAGCGGACAGAAGAGTGTGGCTGACGCGTACGCGGAGCATCTGTTTTTCCTGGAGGGAGACATCTTCCAGACCATGAGCTTCGTAAGGTGCGTTGAATATCTGGAAGGCTATCTGTTCCCGGGATTTATGTCCAGAAGAATTTTAAAGGAGCTGCCGGGGAAGCAGATTCCTGCGCTTGAGGTTTATGCGCTCGCGCTGCTGGAAAACGGGAACTGAGACCAGGGCGGGTGCAGCCTGAATAAAAGGCCGCGGTTCTGCGCTTTGAGAAAGCGCAGCGCAGTTTCGGCGAAAATTTATCATAACGGATATGGAGTGAGAAGGAAAACATGACATCATATTTTGAATTTACAAACCCCACAAAGCTCTGCTCCGGAAAAGGGGCGGCTGATAATCTGGAGTATGAACTTGAGATACTGGGGGTGCTTCACCCAATGGTACTCAGTGACCGTGTGCTTGAAAAGATCGGAACACTGGGGATTGTGCTGGACGCCCTGCACACGGTTCAGCCGGGACGTGTTTTTACGGACATCCCGCGGGACAGCAGCATCGATGTGGTAAACCGGATCGCGAGGGAGTACCGGGAATTTGGCTGCGACGGTCTGATCGCGGTTGGCGGCGGCAGCGTGCTTGACACGGCGAAGGGGGTCCGTCTGCTGATCAGCCAGGATGCGGATGATCTTCTGGACCTGATGGGATGCGAGTGTCTTCCCAGGGGAAAGTATGTGCCGTTTGTGGCGCTTCCGACGACGGCAGGCACGGGAAGTGAGGCGACGCCGGTTGCCGTTATAAAAAATCCGTCTCTCCATATTAAGATGGAATATATTTCCCAGCATCTCATGCCGGACGTGGCGGTACTTGATCCGCGGATGACGATGACGCTTCCGCCGAGGATTACGGCGTCAACCGGGATGGATACGCTCTGTCACGCAATCGAGGCGTACAGCTGCATGCAGAAAAATCCGATCAGCGATGCCTATGCGGCATCGGCGGTCCGCCTTGTGCGCGATAATCTTGTGAAGGCCGTGCGCCGCGGACGTTCAAAAGAGACGAGAATGGCGCTTGCCAACGCGAGTTATCTGGCAGGGGCGGCATTCGGGAACAGTATGGTCGGGGTCATTCACGCGGTCGGACATGCACTGGGAGGCGTCTGTCATATTCCGCACGGAGACGCGATGAATATCCTGCTTCCGGCCGGGATGATTTTTAACCGGAAGGTCTGCCGCGATGCCTACGGGGAACTGCTTCTGTACCTGGCGGGGCCGGAGGTTTATCAGGCGACGGAACCGTCAAAAAGGGCGGACCGGTCGATCCGGGAAGTGATACATCTGAGAAAGCAGCTGCACGAGCTGACGGGGCTTCCTCTGACGCTCAAAGAGGCCGGGGCAGATCCGGGGCTGTTCCCGCAGGTGGCGAAAACGGCGCTGAACGACGGGGCATGTATTGTAAATCCGCGCGAGGTTACGTTTGAGGCGGTCATGAAGATCCTGGAGAAGTGTTATGAATAAGCGCTTCAAAATGAGACAGGGAATGTCACACGAAGAACAGAAAAAGAGATGGGGACGGCAGCGCGGCAAAACTATTCGGGCAGGCGTCAGAAATGCCGGGAAGGGATGACGGATTCATGGAGATTGAGAAAATTGTAAAGGAACAGAGGGTCTGGTTTGCAAAAGGAAAAACCCGCTCGACAGGATGGAGGATCGGAGCGCTGCAGACATTAAAGCGTGCGATTTTAAATCATGAGGACGAGATTCACGCGGCCCTGAAGGAGGATCTGGGGAAATCGGCGGCTGAGGGGTATATGTGCGAGACCGGCATGGTGCTCAGCGAGCTGTCCTGGATGATACGAAACCTGAGAAGGCTTGCCGGAGAAAAGCGTGTAAGGACGCCGCTCGCGCAGTTTCACGCGAAGAGTTTTACATCGCCGGAGCCTTACGGCGTGGTGCTTATCATGTCGCCGTGGAACTATCCGTTCATGCTGTCAGTGGAGCCGCTGATCGGAGCGATCGCCGCCGGAAACTGCGCGGTGATCAAGCCAAGCGCCTATGCTCCCGCGACCTCGCACGTTGTGGCGAAGCTCATAAAAGAATGTTTCGCTTCCCATTTTGTCGCCGTCGTCGAGGGAGGAAGAGCGGAAAACGCGCGCCTTCTGGAACAGAAATTTGATTTTATCTTTTTCACGGGAAGCGTCAGGGTCGGAAAGCTTGTGATGAAACAGGCTGCCGGGAATCTGACGCCCGTCTGCCTGGAGCTTGGCGGAAAGAGTCCGTGCATTGTGGACCGGACGGCGAATCTGAAGCGGGCCGCTGCCCGGATCGTTTTCGGGAAATACCTGAATCTGGGGCAGACCTGCGTCGCTCCGGACTATCTGTTTGTCCATGAGGATGTGAAGGAAACGCTGCTGTGTGAAATCGGAAAATGCATCCGCGGGCAGTTCGGGGAGAATCCGCTGGATAATCCCGATTACGGGAAGAGCGTAAATGAAAAACATTTCAGGCGGCTGCTCGGGCTGATGGACGGGGAGACTGTCAGGATCGGAGGGGAATCGAAGGAGGATACGCTTCAGATCGCTCCGACCGTTCTGGAAGGGATCACTCCGTCGTCTCCGGTTATGAAAGAGGAAATTTTCGGCCCCATCCTTCCGGTCATGACTTTCCGGGAAATTTCCGAGGTGATTACCTATGTGAACGGTCATGAAAAACCGTTGGCGCTGTATCTGTTCACAAACAGCCGGAGCACGGAGCGCAGAATTTTAAATTCCTGCAGCTTCGGAGGCGGATGCGTCAACGACACAATCATCCATCTCGCCACCTCGGCGATGGGATTCGGAGGCGTCGGAAACAGCGGTATGGGAAGCTATCACGGAAAGGACAGCTTTGAACTGTTCTGCCATCGCAGAAGCATTGTGAAAAAGTATAACTGGCTTGATCTGCCGATCCGCTATCAGCCGTATACCTGGTGGAAGCAGGCGCTTCTGCGGATGTTTCTTCGCTAGAGCGCCGGCGGTTTCCTCTCAAAATAAAAAATCACAGAACAGGCCGTCCCGGAGAAATCTGCGCGGCCTTGTTTTCTGCCTTCTGGGGCATTTTTGAGGCGCGTTTTTTATTACTGACTGGACATTGATACTCCAAAATGCTATGATAGCAGTCGATGTCCCCCCTGCAGATACCACCGCAGAGGAAGGGAAAATTTTACGGAAGCAGGAGCGTTCTGGTACGGATAAAGAAGAAGCGGCCTGTGCCGAAAAAACAGGGAGGAGAATATGGCAGACCAGAAGATTAAGGTTGCAAAATTCGGGGGAAGTTCGCTGGCGGACGCCGCGCAGTTCCGCAAGGTGAAAGAGATCGTGAACGCGGATCCCGCGAGGCGCTATATTGTGCCGTCCGCGCCCGGAAAACGGGACAGCGGGGATGAAAAAGTGACGGATCTTCTTTACCGCTGCTATGAGGAGGCGAGCAGCGGCGGGCGGTATAAAAGGATACTGAGAAAAATCCGCGGCAGATATCAGGAGATCATCGACGAGCTCGGACTGGAGTTGTCGCTTGATAAAGAATTTGAGCGGATCGAGGAAGCTTTTCT
>CANQEC010000174.1 GCA_947594335.1 uncultured Lachnospiraceae bacterium | reverse complement strand
GACGGCGGCGCGGAAAGCGCAGACGGGAGTAAAAAATCAGGAACAGAAAATGCGGCGATAAATTTTTCTCAGACCGGCTGGACGGAATCGGTACCGGAAGCATACAAGGGGATTGCGGATGAGCAGGGCAGCGTTGAACGTCTTGATTATGAATCCAGAGATTATGTGCGGGATGCTTCCCCAATCACGAAAACCGCTTACGTTTATACACCATACGGCTATGACGAAAACGATCCGGAGACAAGGTACAACATCTTATACCTCATGCACGGCTGGGGAGGCCATGCCGGAGAATATTTTGAGTTTACTGAGACGAAAAATATGTTTGATAATCTGATTGCGAACGGGGATATTCCACCCCTTATTATCGTATCAGCCAGTTTTTATAATGAGAACAGCAGTACGGATTTTGGCAGTTCCATTCAGGAGTTCAGGGAATTTCATCAGGATTTTGAGAATTGGCTGATGCCGGCGGTGGAGGGGAAATACCATACCTATGCACAGTCAAATTCACAGGAAGATTTGAAAGCTTCCCGCGATCACCGGGCGTTCGGGGGCTTTTCCCTCGGCTCTGTCACTACCTGGCTGCAGTTCTGTTATGACTATGATTATATCCGGTATTTCCTGCCGATGAGCGGTTCCTGCTGGTACTATGGGACTTACGGTGATTTTCAGACGAAGAAGAATGTGGATTTCATCGAGCAGCTTGTGAAAGATGAGAATCTGGATGAGAGAGGCTATTTTATCTACCATGCTGTCGGTACGCAGGACGCTGTGAAGAGCCAGACTGTGATGCAGGCGGAAGAGATGCTGAATCGGGAAGATGTGTTTACGCCAGAGCATTATGTCTTCTACCAGAAGGACGGCGGTTATCATGATTTTGCCGCCGTGCAGGAATATCTCTATAATGCGCTTCCGCTGTTTTTCCATGATGGGGAGGACTTTCAGGAAGAATCGGAGAGGGGGCTGCAAGCAGAAGAGTCAGCAGCAGATATTTTCCCGGAAGTATCAGAGGCAGAAACCTTTCAGACAGAGCAGACAGAAAATGAATTTTACACAGCCGACACCCTGATTTCTGATGTTATGGCTGATCCGGCTTTCGGGGATTACGGGCGGCTGATCTTTCCGGCGGACATGGGATACTGGAGCGGTGATACGCTGGGAGATCTGCGGCTTACCTGGTACAATTATATCGATCCGGATAAGACAGTGGAGATTGTCAATTATATGAAAGCTCACGCAGAAGCGGGTGAGACGATTTTTTATGATATCTATACGGAGGAAGAAAAGGCCGCCGATCCGGATAAAGCAGATACAGGATTATTCTTCTTCAAGGGAAATCCCGGTGAAAAGTTTGCGGTGTGCAATGCCGGAGGCGGCTTTGCCTATGTAGGCGCGATGCATGACAGTTTTCCACATGCGCTGGAACTCTCCAAAATGGGTTACAACGCTTTCGCGCTGATTTATCGCCCCGGCTGGGATACGGCCATGGAGGACCTGGCGCGGGCAATCAGCTTTATCTTTGCTCATGCGGACGAGCTGGAGATAGACACCGACTGTTATTCCCTGTGGGGCGGTTCGGCAGGTGCGAGAATGGCGGCGGATGTCGGCTCTTACGGTACGGCCTATTTTGGAGGTGACGACCTGCCGCAGGCAGGCTGTGTCATCATGCAGTACACGGGCCACAGTGAATGGCAGAAAACTGATCCGCCCACTTACGTCTGCGTCGGAACGAATGACGGGATCGCAAACTGGAGGACAATGAAGAGACGGATTGAGGCGATGGACGCCGCAGGAATTCCGACGGAATTCCATGTCTACGAAGGACTGCCGCATGGGTTCGGACTGGGAACCGGCACTGTGGCGGAGGGCTGGATCAGCGATGCCGCGGCATTTTGGGAGCAGCAGATGGGGTAGTTATAACTTTCGGTATAAACTGATAAACCAAAAGGAACTTCTGTATCTTCAGCCGTTACACTATAATGAAACTGTCTATTTGGAACAGTTTTTTAAGAAAGGAGCATCGCATGAAGAAAAAAATAATTGCACAGCTTTTAAGCTTTATACTGGTATTTTCTCTTTCCGCCTGCAGCGCGCAGGCTTCCGAAGAGGAAGAGACGGCCGGTGATACCGCAGATTCAGGGGCTTCCGTTGTCTACATGACCGCCGACATTTCTCCGGAGGGATTGATGGCGGTTTATGAGGCTATGGGCGTGGAACTGACCGGGGATAATATCGCGGTCAAGCTTTCTACAGGGGAGCCGCCCGCCAGCAATTACCTGGATCCCGATCTGATCCGGGATCTGGTGGAACATGTGAACGGAACGATTGTGGAGTGCAATACGGCGTACGGCGGTTCCCGCTCTGAGACGGCCATGCATTATCAGGTGGCGGAGGATCATGGATTTACGGATCTGGGAAAAGGCTTTGTCATTATGGATGAGGACGATTCCATGATTATTCCTGTGGAGGGTGGACAGCGGCTCTCTGAAAACTATGTGGGCGCGCATTTCGGCGACTTTGACGGTTTCCTGGTATTGTCCCATTTTAAGGGTCATGCGATGGCCGGTTTCGGAGGCGCGATCAAGAACATCTCGATCGGCATCGGTTCTCAGGAGGGAAAATGCCTGATCCATACGGCGGGCAGCAGCCATACCAGTCCGTGGGGCGGAGACCAGGACGCGTTCCTTGAGTCCATGGCGGACGCCGGAAAATCGGTGGTGGATTATCTGGACGGAAATATCCTGTTTGTGAATGTGATGAACCGTCTGTCCATCGACTGTGACTGTGACGGGAATCCGGCTGAACCGGATATCCATGACATCGGTATTCTTGCATCGACTGATCCGGTAGCGCTTGACCAGGCCTGCCTGGATCTGATTTACCAGGCGGAAGGGAATGAGAGCTTCGTCCGCCGTGTCGAAGGACAGCACGGCGCGCATGTCCTGGAAGCCGGGGAAGAGATCGGCCTGGGAAGCCGTACCTATCAGCTGGAGAACATTGACGGCTGAGGTAGTAAACGGAAAGGGGTGATCCTGCATGGGACAGATAGGGGAGGTAATCCAGCGTGAATTTATCTATGTCTGGTATTATTTTACCGTTCAGCTGCGGCAGATCTTCTGGTATTACGTGCTGGGCATTGTTCTTGGCAGCGTGATCTCTGTTTTTGTCAAGGACCGCATTCACGACTTGTTCCGCAGCATGGGGGATAAAAAGATGGGTGTGCTGGGGGTGATTCCGGCAAGCATTCTCGGTATTGCGTCTCCGTTATGCATGTATGGCACGATCCCTCTGGCAGCTTCCTTTTCCAAGAGCGGTATGCGGGACGACTGGCTGGCAGCATTTATGATGAGTTCCATCCTGCTTAACCCGCAGCTTATATTGTACAGCACTGCCCTGGGAAGTACGGCTCTGACCGTGCGGATTGTATCCTGTTTTGTCTGCGGCTGCGTGGCGGGGATCCTGATCCGGGTTTTCTACAAGGGAAAATCGTTTTTTAACTTTGCGGGCTTTGACGGGCCGCACAATCACGACACAGACCCGAATCTCTTTCTGAGGCTGATCAAAAATATCGGCAGGAACATCAGAGCGACCGGTCCGTGGTTTCTTGTCGGTGTGCTGCTGTCCGCACTGTTCCAGCGGTATGTGCCGGCCGACTCTTTCGCTTCCCTGTTTGGAGAGGCCAACGAGGGCTTCGGCGTGCTGATGGCCGCGACGATCGGCGTACCTCTGTATGCCTGCGGAGGAGGAACGATTCCGCTGATCCGGGAATGGCTGTATTCCGGCATGAGCATGGGCAGCGCGGCAGCGTTCATGCTGACCGGGCCGTCCACGAAAATTACCAATCTGGGCGCGCTGAAGATCGTGCTGGGGATCCGGCGGTTCCTGCTGTATCTGGCCTTTGTGATGGCGTTCTCGTTTGTCACGGGGCTGATCGTTAATCAGATCTAAAGTGAGAAAAAAGCGAGGAAAAAGCGAGGAAAAAGCGAGGAAAAAGCGAGGAAAAAGCATGAAAACAATGAGAAAAAAGCAGTTTCGTTTTGCATCGTTTCTTTTGGCGTTTGTTTTGGCATTTGCCCTTGCAAATACAGGTGAAATTGCAGCAGAGGCGAAAACAACGGAAAAAACAGTGATTTTGTATTTTAGTGCAACGGGAACTACCAAAAAAACTGCGGCAAGGATCAAAAAGAGTACGAAGGGTCAGCTTATCGAAATCAAAGCCGCGGATCCCTATACGGATGCAGATCTTGACTGGACAGACGATGACAGCCGTGTGACGAAAGAGCATGAAAGCGCGTCTTCTCCTGCCAAAAGCAAGGTAAGGCCAAAGATCAGGAACCTGAGCGCTATTAAAAAAGCAGTCAAAAAAGCGGATATCGTTTATATCGGATATCCGATCTGGTGGGGACAGGCTCCGCATATCCTGTATAGTCTTGTGGAAAAGGTCAGCTTGAAAGGAAAGACGGTGATTCCGTTCTGTACCTCCATGAGCAGCGGTATCGGAAGCAGTGCGAAGAACCTTAAGAAAAAAGCAGTCATTTCCAGTAAGACAAAGTGGCTGAAAGGGCGTAATTTCTTTGATGTTCCGTCACAGAAAACCATAAATAAATGGGTAAAGAGCCTGGAACTATAAAAGGTTCCGACATGGAATCCCCCGTCCAGGCCGGAACCGAAAAATACCGGAAATTTCTGATTGATAATGTGTTCCATTCAGAAACGGAAGGAGATATTCATTATAATGTCTACATTCCGAAAAGTTATGATGGAAGCAAACCATACGCGCTGTATTTCACGCTGCCGGGATATGAGGGCCTGTATTTTCAGGGTGTGGCATCCAATCTTTATGCGGAAGAGTTTGGCTTTGAGGCGCAGAAATACAATAAGAAAATGATCATCGTCGCTCCGCAGCTTTCCGACTGGGGCGAAACCTCCGCGGATCAGACGATTGCTCTTCTGGAATACTTCCTGGAGCAGTATAACATTGACAAAACAAAAGTTTACGCCAACGGCTATTCCGGCGGCGGAGAGACCATGTCCATCGTTATGGGAAAACGTCCGGAGCTGTTTACAGCCTACCTGCACTGCAGCTCCCAGTGGGATGGGGATCTGAAAGTGCTGGCCGAAAGCAGAACACCGGTTTATCTTGCCGTAGGGCAGGACGATGAATATTATGGTTCCGAACCGACACAGGAAGCTTATGATACGCTGCATGAGCTGTATGTGCAGCAGGGGTTGTCTGAGAAGAAGATCGAAAAACTGCTGGTCCTGGACATCAAGGATGACCGTTATTTTACAGAGAGGGGCATGAGTAATCAGCATGGAGGAGGAGGGCTCTTTGCCCTTGATGAAAAAATAATGGGCTGGCTGTTTGGTCAGTAACAGGATGAGAATATGAAATCTTACAGGACATTGGCAGAAGGAAATGAAGCTGGAGAAAATCATACTAGGAGGCAGAAAATGAAAAAAGAACTGGTATTAAAAAACAGAATGTGGATCATGTTTTTAATGGGCGTTCTGCTTGTGTTTGGCTGTGTGGCATATGCCCGCGGGATCGTGAGAGCAGAAGACGGAGGAAAGACGCTGGTGGTCTATTATTCCTCAACAGGTCATACCGAAGCGGTCGCAAATGATATCG
>CANQEC010000173.1 GCA_947594335.1 uncultured Lachnospiraceae bacterium | reverse complement strand
GGGATGGTGTTCCAGAATTACGAGCTGTTTCCCCATCTGACTGTGCTTGACAATATTATGCTTGCGCCGATGAAGGTGCAGAAGCGAAAAAAAGAGGATATCTCCCAGGAGGCATTCCGGCTTCTTGAGAGAGTGGGCCTGAAGGAGAAAGCAAACAGCTTTCCGAGGCAGCTTTCGGGAGGACAGAAGCAGCGCGTGACGATCGTGCGCGCCCTCTGCATGCATCCGGAGATCATGCTGTTTGATGAGGTGACGGCGGCACTCGATCCGGAGATGGTCCGCGAGGTGCTCGACGTTATGCTCGATCTCGCGCGGCAGGGGCGGACGATGATCATTGTGACGCACGAGATGCAGTTCGCGCGCGCCGTGTCTGACAGGATTATATTCATAGACGGAGGGAAGATCGTTGAGGACGCCGATCCGGAACAGTTCTTTGAGGCGCCGAAGACGGAGCGGGCAAAGCAGTTCCTCAATATCTTCGAGTTTGACGCGGTCAAACCTTACAATACTTCTCAGAGCGCCGAATGATTTTGGGCGCGGGGAAGCGTGAGTTTTGATAGAGAAAGAAAATCTGCCGGTGTATGCGGCGCCTGCCGAAGCGGATCCCGGTCCGCGGACAGGGCAAAACATACGGCGGCGGAGCAGGAAAAGGCCGTCCGCCGCGCAGCAGGCGGCGGCAGAAAAAGGAGTGTTGTATTATGAAAAAGGCAAACAAACTGTTACTTGCGGCATCGGTTCTCGCGATGACATTCTCCGTCACGGCGCTTGCGGACGACGGAGCAGTGTTCCGTACGCTGGACGAGATCAAAGAGAGCGGGAAGATCAATATCGGCGTATTCTCCGACAAAAATCCGTTCGGTTATGTGGATGAGAACGGGGACTATCAGGGATATGATATTTATTTTGCGAACCGTCTTGCGGAAGATCTCGGCGTGGATGTGGAATTTGTCTCAACAGAGGCGGCCAGCCGTACCGAATTCCTTGAGACCGGAAAGGTCGATGTGATCCTCGCGAATTTTACTGTGACAGACGAGCGCGCGGAAGTTGTTGATTTCGCGCTTCCCTATATGAACGTGGCGCTTGGCGTTGTGTCTCCGGATGACAATGTGATCGAGAGTCTGGACGATCTGACCGCGGACGACCCGGTGATCGTCATTTCCGGAACGACGGCAGAGACTTATCTTGTCGAGAATTATCCGGATCTTACGCTCCAGAAGTATGACACGTATGCTTCCGCCAAGAATGCTCTTGAGAACGGAAACGGCGTGGCGTGGGCGAACGACAACACAGAAGTAATCGCGTACGCGCTTCAGAATGAAGGCTATACGGTAGGAATTCCTAGCCTTGGCAGCCAGGATACGATCGCTCCGGCAGTCTCCAAGGGCAATGAGACGCTGCTTGCATGGCTGAATGAGGAGATCGAGGCTCTCGGCGAGGAGCAGTTCTTCCACGCGGATTATGAGGCGACGCTGGCTGACACATATGGTCTTGACTATGAGGAAACTCTTGTAGTAGAAGGCGGAGTGCCGGCGGTGGCGGAAGAAGAATCGGAAGCGGCCGAGGAAGGTTCTGAAGCAGCTGAGGAGGAAGCCGTAACAGAGGCCGCTGAAGCCGTAACAGAGGCTGTGACAGAATAAACCATTATCCATGATATAGTAAACCAGCGGGTGCATCTGCACCTGCTGAATTTTTATGCAGCTCCAGGCATGAAACCAACAGCTGCAGCATATGAGCAGGAGGGAAACCGCCTCCTGCTCAATTATTACATATATTACATATATTACATATATTACATATATTACAGCGCCGGGCCTGCGGCTACCAGAGCCTTGCCTGCCGGATTGCCTTCGTACTTGGAGAAGTTCTTGATGAATCTGGAAGCAAGATCCTTTGCCTTTGCATCCCACTCGGACGGATCCGCGTATGTGTCGCGCGGGTCAAGGATGTTGGTGTCCACGCCGTTGAGCTCTGTCGGCACCTCAAAGTTGAAGTACGGAATCTTCTTGGTCGGTGCGTTCAGGATATCTCCGTTCAGGATCGCGTCGATGATGCCGCGGGTATCGCGGATGGAGATACGCTTGCCTGAGCCGTTCCAGCCCGTGTTTACAAGGTAAGCCTTCGCGCCGCTCTTTTCCATTCTCTTGACGAGTTCTTCCGCATATTTGGTCGGATGCAGTTCAAGGAACGCCTGTCCGAAGCATGCGGAGAAGGTCGGTGTCGGCTCAATAATGCCGCGCTCTGTACCTGCGAGCTTTGCTGTGAAGCCTGACAGGAAGTAGTACTGTGTCTGCTCCGGAGTCAGGATGGAAACCGGCGGAAGCACGCCGAACGCGTCCGCGGACAGGAAGATGACTTCCTTTGCAGCCGGAGCAGCGGAAACCGGACGGACAATCTTCTCGATATGAGTAATCGGGTAGGATACACGGGTATTCTCCGTCACGCTCTTGTCGGCGAAGTCGATCTTTCCGTTCTCATCCAGAGTAACGTTCTCAAGAAGCGCGTTGCGCTTGATTGCGTTGTAGATATCCGGCTCGGATTCTTTGTCCAGGTTGATAACCTTTGCATAGCAGCCGCCCTCGAAGTTGAAGACGCCGTTGTCGTCCCAGCCGTGCTCGTCGTCGCCGATCAGAAGACGCTTCGGGTCGGTGGAGAGAGTAGTCTTGCCTGTGCCGGAGAGGCCGAAGAAGATCGCGGTGTTCTCGCCGTTCATATCTGTGTTCGCGGAGCAGTGCATGGAAGCGATGCCCTTCAGCGGCAGATAGTAGTTCATCATGGAGAACAGACCCTTCTTCATCTCGCCGCCGTACCAGGTGTTGATGATGACCTGCTCGCGGCTGGTGATATTGAATACGACAGCCGTCTCGGAATGCAGGCCGAGTTCTTTGTAGTTCTCTACTTTTGCCTTGGAAGCGTTGTAAACAACGAAGTCCGGCTCGAAGTTCTCAAGCTCTTCCTCGGTGGGCTGGATGAACATGTTCTTGATGAAATGTGCCTGCCATGCCACTTCCATGATGAAGCGGATTGCCATGCGGGTATCCTTGTTTGCACCGCAGAACGCGTCAACTACAAAAAGTCTCTTGTTGGAAAGCTCTTTCAGAGCGATATCTTTTACCACACCCCAGGTCTCTTCGGAAGCTGGATGATTGTCGTTCTTATATTCCTCTGAGGTCCACCATACGGTATCTTTTGAATTTTCATCATATACGATAAATTTGTCCTGCGGAGAGCGGCCGGTATAAATACCTGTCATAACGTTGACTGCACCAAGTTCACTTACCTGTCCTTTTTCATAGCCTTCCAGACCGGGCTTCATTTCTTCCTCAAATAATGTCTCAAAAGAAGGATTGCGCACGATTTCCGTTGTGCCGGTAATACCGTACTTACTCAAATTAATTTCTGCCATTTTACATTTAACCTCTTTTCTTTCTAGTTTTTCTTTCTAGTATAGGGTTTTCGGGTAAACTTTCCTTTTTCCAGCCAGTTACATTATACATGATAAGATCGTAAAATCAACAGAAATCTTTTTCTTTTCAAAATTATTTGATCGAGGAGGCGGTTTTTCCTCCTGCTCGTTCGCGCGGCCCAGGTGCTGCGTCAGCAGCTGGTTTCCATGCCTGGGCCTGCGCATAAAAACGAAATGCGCGGGCGGCAAAACGATAAAATTTCCCTGCGGGGTTTACGCTTTTTTTCAAATCTGGTATACTGTCAGAAGGATGTGAAGCGTGCGGCACACATCACAGTTAAACATAAGGAAAGAAGAATCGGGTATGGATTATCAGCTGCAGTCAGTAAAAGACCTGTCTGTTAAAAAGGGAAAAAACGGAGTTAAGCGTGTTGTATTTGGCAGAGTCGGAGTTCTGGCGGTCTGCCTGATCGTACAGGTTTTTCTGCTTTTTATCGGCATGAATTATCTTGCCCGGTATATCTACTGGTTCTTTGGCGGGTATCTCGCATTCGGCCTTCTGATTCTGTTTGCTATCGTCAACCGCACGATGAATCCCGGTATTCAGCTGAGCTGGGCGGCGATCGTTCTGATATTCCCCGTATTTGGAGGACTGCTCTATCTCTATGTCGAGATTCAGCCGGGTACTCATATGCTTAAAAGGGCGCTTGACAATATTGACAGCAGGCTGGCGGGGATCCTGCATCAGGATAAGGAGATCCTTGAGCAGCTGGACGCCCGGAATGCCAACGCTGCGCAGCTCGCCTCCTACGTTTACCATGAAGAAAATTTTCCTGTTTACAGAAATACGGGAGTAAGGTACTTTTCAGGCGGCGAAGCGAAGTTTGCCGAGCTGCTGAATCAGCTTGCCCTGGCGGAAAAGTTTATTTTTATGGAATATTTTATCGTATCCCCGGGATTTATGTGGGATTCCATCTTTGAAATTCTGAAAGCAAAAGCGGCGGAGGGCGTTGAAGTACGTTTCATGTACGACGGCATGAATGAGCTTTACAATGTCCCTGGTGATTTCCAGGACATGCTCCGCAGGGCGGGCATTTTGTGCAAGGTATTTTCTCCGGTGTATCCGGTTATTTCAACGCACTATAATAACCGCGACCACCGAAAGATCACGGTAATCGACGGTCATACCGCTTTTACGGGCGGCGTCAATATCGCGGATGAATATATCAACAGGAAGGAACGGTTCGGCCACTGGAAGGACGCCGCGATCATGGTGCAGGGAGACGCGGTGCGCAGCTTTACGATTATGTTTTTGAAAATGTGGAATGTGGCGGGGAAACCGGAGAATGTGGAGCCGTACCTTGTCTTCTCGGATGATGTTGCCCGGGTGCATCCGGGAATGACAGCCGCCGGGGCGCCGGAAAAGGGGAAAAAGCCGTGGGAGACAGCCGCCGCAGAGCCGGAAAGAGAGAAAGAGTCCGCGAAGGAAAGCGGACCGGAAATGGCAGCTGCCAGGACGCCGGGGCAGCGGGAGACCGCTCTTGCGGAAAACGGCGGTTTTGTTCTTCCGTACGCGACCAATCCGTTCCATGGCGAGCATATTGCCAAGAGAATCTATCTGGATATCCTCAATCACGCCAAGCACTACGTATACATCATGACTCCGTATCTTGTCCCGGATTATGAGATGCTGCAGGCGCTGACCTACGCCGCACGTCGGAAGGTGGACGTAAAGCTGCTCATGCCGCATATTCCGGACAAAAAATACGCTTTTGCGCTTGGCCATTCCTATTACAGATATCTGCTCCAGGCAGGCGTGCACATCTATGAATATACGCCCGGCTTTGTACACTCCAAGGTTTTTGTGAGCGATGATACGGAAGCGGTGGTCGGCGCGATCAATCTGGATTACCGCAGTCTGTATCTGAATTTTGAGAGCGCGGTCTTTATGTACGGGGTGCCGGCGATTCTCGATATAAAGGCAGATTTTCTTCAGACGCTGAGAAGATGTCAGATGGTCACGGATTTTGATATCAGACATGACAAGATCACAAGAAAGTTTGTCGGCGGAGCCCTGAAGCTGCTGGCTCCGCTGCTTTACAAAATATTTCCGGCGGGCGGGCAGGAGGAAAAAAGAAGCTCTCCTGCCCGGTTAATTCAGAAAGCAGTTTATGACAAAAGAGAAAGCTTCTGGAGAGCCTGACCGGATACGATAGTCTCCATATGCTCTGTAAAGTAAGCGTTCATTCCCGTCGAGTATTTGC
>CANQEC010000172.1 GCA_947594335.1 uncultured Lachnospiraceae bacterium | reverse complement strand
TCAGCCCGTAGCAGATCACCGGAATATCCAGATCGTCCACAATATGCACAAAAAACTCAATCTCACTTTTCTGGCAAAACTGCGCCTCATCGACGATCACGCAGTCATACTTTGCAATCTCATCGTCTTTCATCTTTGTCAGCTCATCCACAAACCGGCACGCATGCGCAAGTCCGATCCTGCTTCTGATGACCGCGTCCCCGTCCCGCGTATCAATCCGCGGCTTTACAAGAAGCGCGCTCTTTCCACGCTCATAGTAATTGTATTCTACCATCAGAGCGTTGGCGGTCTTGGAACTGCCCATCACGCCATGTCTGAAATATAGTCTGGCCATATATCGTTTCCCCTATGTCTCGTTGTATTTTTTGCCGCAGGATTCGCGTCCGGCCGTCCCGCGGAACCTCTTTTCTGCATCCCCCGGCAGGCTTTGCACTCTCGCTTCTGCATCCTCCCCGGCAGATCTCTGCGCTCCTGCACAGCTTTTGCTCTTATCTGCGCGACAGCCACCGGTACACCGACACCGCCGCCCAGCCCACGAGAAGGAACGGCAGCAGCTTCCAGAAGATCACAAACACGGTCCCCAGAACGGCAAACAGCACGACCAGCAGCACGATCAGTACCAGCCACACCTTCCACCCGGAAAGGGACATCTGAAACCCTTCCGGATGTTCCATGCCGTCATGCCGCCAGAAGGCCGAAAAACGTCTCCCGTCTCCGTAATCCTCCCCGCGGCTTCCGCCGTAATCCTCGTCGTAATCCTCGTCGTAATCTTCCTCTGCATGATATGCTCCGTCCTCCGATTCTGTGTAAACCGTATCCTGCCAGGAAGCGGCCGCGCCTGCGCGCTTCTCTCCCACGTCAAGAATCGTCCGGGCGATCATCCGGGGATCGCCGAGCTCTGAGAGCACCTGTTCCTCACTTTTGCCCTTATGCACGGCATTGTCTATATATTCGCTGTAGTACCGCACGTTTTCCGCCACTTCACCGGCGTCAAGCTCACGCGCAAGCATTTTTTGCAGCTGTTCAAGAAATTCCCGTTTCGTCATACGATACCTCTCTTTCAGAAAGCTTCAGCATCCGGCTGCGCACATGAAAATCCGGAGAGCATCTTTGCAGGTGCAGGCTCTCCGGATTCAGAATCATGCAGGAGCGCTGAACTTCTACAGATCGAGCAGGAGGCGGCTTTTCCTCCTGCGCATATGCCAAAACAGGCAGGAAAACTCAACCGTGTCCCGCGCCGCTTTTTCCTGCCTGCTGCTCATTACTGTCTATTTAATTATTTATTTGTTTTTTCCTTTTGTCAGTGTCTGCACGCCCTCAATCGCAAGCACGATCGCCAGAACTACGAGCAGCGCGCCGATTCCTGAACGGATCCAGCACCATACGTCTCCGCCTGCCGTCGCGTTTTTGAAGTTCGTCATGATGGTCTGGCAAAGGGATACGATCGTAACCACAAGCATGAATGCCATCGGGAACAGGAACATCTTGTTGTTCTTGCCCATCGTTCCGAGCCATGCAGCGACAGCCAGAAGACCAAGCGCAGCCAGAAGCTGGTTTGCCGCTCCGAACAGAGGCCAGATCTTTGAGTAGCCTGTCATACCAAGCGCGATGCCAAGCACCACTGTGATGATGGTCGCCACATACGGATTGGTCAGGGTCGCTTTGATGCCTGTCGCATCCTTGTAGGTCTGTCCCGGCTCAAGCCAGAACTCCTGGAACATGTAGCGCGCAAGACGTGTCGCCGTATCCAGAGAGGTCAGACAGAACGCGGATACCGCAAGGATCAGCATGGAATAGATCACGTTCTCAGCGCCTGCAAGGAACGGGATCTGTGCGCACATACGTGAGATACCGGTCGCAAATACCGCCGTCGGGTTTGTCGTGCCTCCCGGAATATAATCTTTCCAGATGAAGCCGACCGCGCACAGGGAGATCAGCGCCAGCGCACACTCGATGAGCATGCCGCCGTATGCGATCGGACGCGCGTCAGACTCTTTGTCAAGCTGCTTTGACGTCGTACCGGAACCGACCAGTGAGTGGAATCCGGAGATAGCGCCGCAGGCGATCGTGACGAACAGAGCCGGGAACAGGCTGCCAAGGGAGGTGCCTGCGCCGTACTGCGCGCTGTCCACAAAGCCTGTGAAAGCCGGGATCTCAAGGGCCGGATGGGCGCCTACGATACCCACAACGGCAACGATCATCATGCCGTAAAGCAGGAAAGAACTCAGATAATCACGCGGCTGAAGCAGGATCCATACCGGGGTAACGGAAGCGATCGCGATGTAAACGCCGACGATGATCATCCAGGTATTGCTGCTTAAGTTAAGCGGATGCCAGTTGTAGCCGATCGCCATGCAGGCAATGATCGCGATTACGCCGACAACCGTGGAAACGCCTACGGAAGCGTTCCTTCTGTATACCATCATACCAAATACAATCGCGACAACGATGAAGAGAATGGAGATCATCGCCGTACGCGCATTTGCCACGCCTGCCGCTGTCAGAGCGCCTGTCTCGTCATAGGTGACGCCGAAGGTTCCCGCAACGATCGATGCGAACGCAGCGACAACCAGGATCAGGGTCAGGTAAGAGAAAATGAGGAACAGCCTCTTCGCTCTTGCTCCGATACTCACCGCGATAACCTCGCCGATCGACTGTCCTTTATTTCTGACAGATGCAAACAGCGCGCCGAAGTCATGAACCGCGCCGAAGAAGATACCGCCGATCAGTACCCACAGCATAACCGGAACCCAGCCGAATACTGCCGCCTGGATCGGTCCATTGATCGGGCCAGCGCCCGCGATGGATGAAAAATGATGTCCCATAAGCACCGGTGCCTTCGCCGGAACGTAATCCTGTCCGTCCTCAAGCTCATGTGCCGGAGTCTTCCTGCTCGGATCAACCCCCCACTGCTCTGCCAGCCACTTGCCATAAGTCACGTAGCCGATCACAAGAACAGCGATACCTACAAGTAAAATTACTACCGCATTCATGTTTTAATGCCCTCCTTTTTCTCATGCGTTGAGTATATTTTTCATAAATTTCGCATTCGCCCTCCCGCTGCGGTTCGTAAAGACGCCATTTTCGTCCCGCACCAGAAGAGCAGTATGGAAGTCCATCCATCCATACAGCGAAAAATGAAAACTTTTGTATATCCGGCACTTCAGAAGCGCCTTCTTCGCGTCCGGCTCGCAGGTATCGCACAGGAACACCGCCGTGATGTAGCTGTACATATGCCCCGGCTTCGGATCCACAAGCTCCATGCCTTTCTCATAAGCGTAATCCCGGCATGCCTCAAAAATCTGTTTTGTCAGGCGGGGCATGCTGAATATGTACACATATTCATTGCAGTCCGCCTCCCAGAGCTTTGCCTTGCGGACCAGTACATATTTCTCCGAATGAACATAGAAACGGCAGTGCGCGGCAAGCGGAAGACCGTCCTTCTGGCCGCCCTCAAACGACTCGATATCAAAATACGCTCTGTAACTATCAAGAAGTCTTTCGAAAAGCTCTTCCCGCGTCTTTTGGGATTCCATCGCGACCGCCTCCTGTCCATATTCTCCGAATCTTCCGCTTCAGTATAGCACCACATTGCCTTAATAAAGCAAATAGCAGTCAGGCAAAAAAGGTTCTCCTCCTGCCCATCCGCGCTGCGCCGGCAGCAGTTTTCCTTACACAAGCCTGCGTTTTCCATTCCTGGGCCTGCGCAAAAGAAAAACCGGCACACGGTGGCGCGTGCCGGAATCCTCTGCATGCTGTACTGAACCTTGTTGTCCGCCGTTATTCTCAAAAATGTAAACCTGCAATTAAATTTATGAAAAAATTCTTAAAAATTCTACCACCGGAGCATCTAAAAAGCAAGCAGTTTTTCACAAAAATTGCTGAATGACCCTAAAACGTCCTGTGCCGATGAAGACAGACCCTGCATAGCAGAATTTATGGCGTCCAGGGGATCCTGTTCCTCCTGGATCCCGGATTCTTCTTCCCGGGTTTCGGATTCCGATTCCTCCTGTGTCCCGGACTCCTCTTCCTGATCTTCAGATTCCTCCTCCTGCGTCTCGGACTCCTCTTCCTGATCCTCGGATTCCTCCTCCTGCGTCTCGGACTCCTCTTCCTGATCTTCAGATTCCTCCTCCTGCGTCTCGGACTCCTCTTCCTGATCTTCAGATTCCTCCTCCTGCGTCTCGGACTCCTCCTCCTGATCTTCGGATTTTCCTTCATAGATCGTCTCGTGCAGCCTTTTGATCGTCTCCTCAAAATCCGGAACCAGCATCTCATTTTCCGAGACAAAGAGGCCGTCGTAGGGCACGCGCGACTCCTCAATCTCATACTTGAGATACTCCGGAAGTCCGCTGGCCAGCTTCAGGAGCCGGAACATATCAATATCATGCTCCACCAGCAGCAAAGAGCTGCCCGCGATCTTCAAAAGTTCTCCCGAATCAAGATCCTTCATCTCTTTCAGAAGCGCCTGCAGCACGTCCCTCTGGCGCTGTGTCCTCTGATAATCGTTGTTTCCCACGAAGCGGATCCTCATATAGGCGACCGCCTGCATGCCGTTCAGCATATAGGTACCGCCCTTATCCAGGAAATCCTCCTCCGATTCCATGCTCACCAGATATCCGTTCAGGATCGGGATCTCGTCGTCGCTTACCGTGATTTCCACGCCGCCCACAATATCGATGAGCTCTGACATCGTTTCAAAATCAACAATCGCGTAATTGTCGATTTCAAGGTCATAATTGGACTCCAGCGTGTCGATAAGCGCCTGCGGTCCTCCGGCCGCATAGGCATAATTCAGCTTATGTACACCGTACTCCGGAATATCCGCATACAGATCGCGCATGAACGAAGTCAGGCAGAGCTTCTGCGCCGCGGTATTGATCGACGCTACAATCATGACATCTGAATTTCCGTTCCAGCTTTCATCCCGCCGGTCTGTCCCGATCAGAAGAAGATTGTATACCTGATCCTCATCCGTGAGAATGGGAGCGCTTTTTCTTATTTCTTCCGACTCCGACTCCGTTTCTGTCTCTGTCTCCGTTTCCGTCTCTGATTCTGTCTCCGTCTCCGCGCTCAGATCAAGCTCCATCTCTGAAACCGCTTCCGTCTGCGGTTCGTCTGATTCTGCTTTTCCCGATCCGAAAAGACCGGTGCTTCCTCCTCCGGATGTACTGCCGGAATCTTCCTGCTCCGTCTGCCCTGATCCCATCTGGGGATCTTCCCATTCCTCGATTTCAAGGATCAGACCGTTTCCATCCAAGGTCTGCGAAAAAGCTGTCCCGTCAGCGGCCGCCGCACAGACAGGCAGCAGCAGAACCGTCAGCGCCGCCGCGACTCCTCCCGCGAATAATCTGCCGCATAATCTGTTCCTGGATAATCTTCCCATTTTGCTTCCACACGTCCTCTCCGAGCTTTCTGGCTGTTTTAACTGCGCAGATAATATTCTAATACGCTTTTGAGGACAATGCAATCCCAAATGTTTCCTTACTGCGCCGTTTCTTTCCCCGCGGCTTCCTTTTCCGTATTTATGTTCTGCGCGGCTTCCGGCGTCTTTTTCTCGCTTTCAAGCTTTCTCTGCCGGGCGCTCTCCACCAGGATATCCGCCCCCACAACCTCCGCGATATTGGTCGCGTGGTTCACGATTCTGGAAAAACTGTTCAGGGATTCCACGAACGTAAGG
>CANQEC010000171.1 GCA_947594335.1 uncultured Lachnospiraceae bacterium | reverse complement strand
CAACGATCAGACGGATCGAGATATCCTTCTTCTCATCCGTCTTATACACGGCGTGAGCAAACTCGCAGACCTTGTCGCGCAGATCCTGGATCGTGTCCACATCAAAGATAGAATCAACCTCCTGTACCACGACAGCCAGACGCTCAAGTCCCATGCCGGTATCGATATTCTTCATTTTCAGCGTCTCATAATGGCCTTCCCCGTCGTTCTCGAACTGGGTAAAGACATTGTTCCAGACCTCGATATAGCGGTCGCAGTCGCAGCCCACCGTGCAGGTCGGCTTGCCGCAGCCGTATTTCTCGCCGCGGTCGTAGTAAATCTCAGAGCAGGGGCCGCACGGACCTGCGCCGTGCTCCCAGAAATTATCCTCCTTGCCAAAACGGAAAATGCGCTCCGGCGCGATTCCGACTACCTCATGCCAGATATCCCATGCCTCGTCATCTTCCAGATAGACGGAGGGATACAGACGGTCCGGGTCAAGTCCGACCACCTCGGTCAGAAACTCCCAGGACCATGTGATTGCCTCTTTCTTGAAATAATCCCCGAATGAGAAATTTCCCAGCATTTCAAAGAATGTGCCGTGACGGGCCGTCTTTCCCACATTTTCGATGTCGCCGGTGCGGATGCATTTCTGACAGGTCGCAACGCGGCGCTTCGGCGGGATCTCCGCTCCCGTAAAATAAGGCTTCAGCGGCGCCATGCCCGCGTTGATCAAGAGCAGGCTCTTGTCATTGTGCGGCACCAGTGAAAAACTGTTCATCACAAGATGATCCTTGCTTCTGAAAAAGTCAAGGAACATTTTTCTCAATTCGTTTACTCCATATTTTTTCACAATGATTCCTCCAGGTACGTTTGTTGTATTTTAAAACCTCAAAAGCGCAGAATATCCCGCAGGATTTCACACGGAAACCCTGTGCCGACACAATCAGTCTTTCGGGAAAAATTCTGCACGCTTTTTATTTTGCGTCCTTGCGATCGCGCAGCTTTTTGCCGCAGAAAATCGCTGCCAGCGCCACCGCGGCAAGAATGATCAGACGAACCGCTTCAATAATAAAATCAGCAACAAAAGCTCCCATAATATACCTTCCTTTCCGCTTAACGTCCAGCCGGACTTTTATCTGAATTTTATCATATCACAGCAGTTTTTACATTTCAATATTTAGTTTCACAATGTTTGCCAAAGTAATTTTGCCAGAGCTACTGTTCACTCCGCAGGTCGTGAACGGGACAGCGCATGTGTGAACTGTAACTTGCCAGAGACTGCATACAAAACCGGAAAGCGCAAAGGACCAGGCAGTCCGAATACAAAGGCTTCGCAAAACCATCGTCCCTCAGCCGAAGCTTTCACCGCCGGATCACGTCCTCAATCTTCCCGTCTCCGTCGGCCGCGGCCGTCGCCAGTTTATCGCAGCGCTCATTTTCGGGATGTCCGTCATGTCCTTTCACCCAGATAAACCTGACGTTATGGGGCGCTTTTGCCGCGAGAAGGCGCTGCCACAGATCAATATTTTTAACCGGCTCGTTTTTCCCCCGCTGCCATCCTTTTTTCTGCCAGCTCTCAATCCAGTGCCGGTTGAACGCGTTGACAAGATACTGCGAATCCGAATAAAGCTCCACATCGCAGGGTCGGTTCAGCGCTTCAAGACCGACGATGGCCGCCATAAGCTCCATGCGGTTATTTGTCGTTTTTATATAACCCTGTGAATACTCACGCTCATGAAGCTCTCCTTTCGGATCCACATACTGCAAAACCGCACCGTAGCCGCCCGGTCCGTCAGGATTTCCTCTCGCGGAACCATCTGTAAAAATCTTCACAAACATAATCTGTCTCCTTTTTTCTTTATCTGGACTGCCGGCTGATCCCTGCCCTGTTTTCGGAACATTTCCGTACACAGAAAATATGCGGCAGATATCCCGGCCGGCTCACTATACCATATTTCAGACTAAAAGGAAACCCTGAAACACCCTGTATTTTCAGTAAAAAAATCAATCGACATTTTCCGCTTCTTATATTATAATATACGCGTTTGTACTGCCCGGGCTGAATATATGTCCTTTTGGCAGCATCCAGGAAATGCGTCCGCACCGGATCGCCCTGGAAATATTCTGACTACAGAGGTGGAGACATTGGCTATCAATTTTGTTAAAAAACTTCCCATTCCGCAGGAGGTCAAAAAGCAGTATCCTCTTTCCGAGAAGGTTATTTCTATTAAAAAGGAACGCGACGCCGAGATCCGGAAAGTATTTACCGGCGAATCAAATAAATTTCTTGTGATCATCGGACCGTGTTCCGCGGATAACGAAGAATCTGTATGCGATTATATCATGCGCCTGTCCAAAGTGCAGAATAAGGTCGGCGACCGTCTGATCCTGATCCCGCGCATCTATACAAACAAACCGCGGACAACAGGGGAAGGCTATAAGGGACTTGTCCATCAGCCGGATCCCGAAAAGAAACCTGATCTGCTCGCCGGAATTATCGCCATGAGAAAGCTTCACGCGCGGGCAATCGAGGAATCGGGGCTTACGGCCGCCGATGAGATGCTTTACCCGGAAAACTGGCGTTATATCGATGATCTGCTCTCCTACGTTGCGATCGGCGCGCGTTCCGTCGAGGATCAGCACCACAGGATGACGGTCAGCGGCATGGATGTTCCCGCCGGCATGAAAAATCCGACGAGCGGGGATCTTTCCGTTATGTTCAACTCGATTGTCGCTGCGCAGAACAAGCACAACTTCATCTACCGCGGCTGGGATGTCTGCACAGACGGCAATGATCTCGCGCACGTGATCCTCCGCGGCGCCGTGAACAAGCACGGCAACAACATCCCGAATTATCACTATGAGGATCTTATGCTGCTCCTTGAAATGTATGGAAAACGCGGCCTGAAAAATCCCGCGGCGATCATAGACACGAACCATTCCAACTCCAACAAACAGTATCTGGAGCAGGTCAGGATTGCCAAGGAAGTGCTGCACAGCCGCAAATACAACCCGGAGCTTCACACCCTTGTCAAAGGGCTGATGATCGAAAGCTATATTGAGGACGGTGCCCAGACGATCGGCTGTACGCCGCATGTGTACGGAAAATCGATCACAGATCCCTGCCTTGGCTGGGAAAAATCAGAGCAGCTGATCTATGATATTTATAAAGACTGTTAAAATTGGTCGGCGATCGAGTAGGAGGCGGCTTTTCCTCCTGCTCGTCTGCGCGGCCCAGGTGCTGCGTCAGCAGCTGGTTTCCATGCCTGGGCCTGCGCATAAAGGCAAAACAGGGCTTTCGGGAAATGTTCCCGACAGCCCCGTTATATTACTGCGCGGCATGCAATCCGCAAAACAAGTTCTCTCACATCCTTGGATGCGCCTGTTCATACATATTTCGCATGTGGCCTATGCACAGTCCCTGATAAATCTGTGTCGTCGAGACGTTGGAATGCCCCAGCATCTCCTGCACCGCCTTTATATCAGCCCCGTTCTCCAGAAGATGCGCTGCAAAACAGTGACGCAGCGTGTGGGGGGTAATCTCTGCATAGATTCCCGCTTTTCTGGCATACTGCTTGATCAGTTTCCAGAATCCCTGCCTGCTCATCGGACCGCCCGAGCAGTTGACGAACAGATACGTCTGCCCGTCTTCTTTTACAAGAGCGTCCCTTCCCCTTTTTATGTAGGATTCCAGGGCCTCCTTCGCGCCGGTTCCAAACGGGATCACCCGTTCCTTCTCTCCGTCACAGCAGACTACATAATTCATCGTCAGACTGATATCCCTCATTTTCAGAGAAATCAGTTCAGAAACCCTCATCCCTGTCGCATATAAAAGCTCCAGCATGGCGCGGTCCCGCATTTCCTTCGGAGAGTCACCGGAGGGCTGCTCCAGAAGCCGGATCACTTCATCCGCGGTGAGGACATCAGGCGCTTTTCTGGCAATGTGAGGCGCATGAATCATCTCGGTCGGATCATGTTTTATTTTATTCTGGCAGCAGATATAGCGAAAAAACGCCTTCATCGATGCCACGTTTCTTGATACGGTGGCGGCGGACAATCCTTTATTCTCAAGATACGCAAGATATTCCGCCAGCCTTTCCGGCGTAATGCCGGAAAAAGACCCCACTCCCGCCTCATTCAGATAGGTCTCCAGTTTTTTCAGATCGCGCTCATAGGAAGTCACCGTGCTGCGCGACGCGTTTTTTGTATTTTCCAGATAATCCAAAAACAAAGGTATTTCCAGTTCCATTTTTATCTCCCCGTATATAGCAGACGGTCTGCGCCGCCGGAACTTTGCGCGGCCCCGTCTCAAACCCCTGCATCCCCATCCTGCAAATGTCTCATTTGTTTCCTGAAATTACGTAACGTATTATACTCAATTCCATGTGTGATTTCAATGGGATTTTTTATTTATTTCCGCAAAACGAAAAAGTACGGAAAATCCGCGCATTCCTGCAGATACCCGGCAGAAAATCCCGCGGATCAGAGGTACTGCAGGAATATCTGAAATACCTTCAGTCCCGCGCAGACCTCAGCGGCAGCGCCCGCCGCCGTCATAAGCAGCATGCAGATCAGCTCTTTTAAATCGTCACGTCTCATACTGCGTCCAAAAAGCGGAGCGGCATTTCCTTCAGGCCTCACCTTTTTTTCAAGGAACCTCAATTCTCTCAAAAATGCAGACAGGTAGAAAAGCCACTGCGGAAAAAGACAGCAGAAAAACAGGAGAACTCCCGCATATCCCTGCCGCAGGACAAAAACTGAAAGCAGAATGCCTGCTGACAGACTGACCCACAGAAGATACGCCGTATGCGCAAAAAAGCCAAAAGGCGTATAACAGCTCATCCACAAAAACAGAACCGTGCGCAGGCGCACAGCTGACACAAAAGGAAAAAGGGACAAAACATCCAGCTTTTTTGTTTCAAATTCCTTCAGCCCGTAAATACTGACCAGCCCCGCATAGGAACCTGTTCCCATATGTACCAGCTCCGGCATCAGAATTCCCGCAAAAATTCCTGCCGCAGCCACCGCCGCGGCTATAATATACAGTCGTTTCAACGATCACAGCCATGCCTTTTTTTCCATTTTATTATCCTTCCCGCATAAATCATGCACGGATTCCGCAAATCGGATTTCCATACGCGGGCCTGCGCATACGAAAAACCCCATATACCGTATATACTCAACACACACAGTATATGGGGTCGTCTGTACCTTCTATTTCGCGTAATCTACAACTCTGTTCTCTCTGATCACGCTTACCTTTATCTGGCCCGGATATTCCAGCTCCGCCTCGATCTGCTTCGCTATATTCCTTGCCAGAAGTACCATATCCGCGTCAGAAACCTGATCCGGCACTACCATAACCCGAACTTCTCTACCCGCCTGAATAGCAAATGATTTTTCAACACCTTTAAAGGTATTCGTAATATCTTCCAACTGTTTTAATCTGTTTGTATATGTTTCTAGTGTTTCACGTCTTGCACCCGGACGCGCCGCCGATATCGTATCGGCCGCCTGTACGATACATGCAATCAATGATTCCGGTTCAACATCGCCATGATGAGATTCCACAGAATTGATCACGACCGCCGACTCCTTGTATTTTTTGCATAAGTCAGCTCCGATCCTGATATGCGAACCTTCAATCTCATGGTCGATGGATTTGCCAATGTCATGCAGTAATCCGGCACGCTTTGCCAGCCTCACATCCACACCGATCTCGCCGGCGAGCAGCCC
>CANQEC010000170.1 GCA_947594335.1 uncultured Lachnospiraceae bacterium | reverse complement strand
GCAGCACTTATTGCAGCCTTCCGCGATCTTCAGATACGCGAAATGCCCTCCCGTTGTGAGAACACGGTCTGCGGAAGGAAGAGGCAGCCCGTTTAAATCCTCAAGTCCTACCGAGCGCTCCCCCCGCAGCGCTTCGTCAATCGCATCCGCGATCCTTTCCCATGCCGTTGTTCCAAGGACAATATCCACTTCTTCTATTTCGTCCAGGATCTCCTGGCGGTAGCGCTGGGCCAGACAGCCGGTCACAATCAATGCCCTGCAGCTTCCCGCCTTCCTGTACTCGGCCATCTCCAGAATCGTCTGAATGCTTTCTTCCTTCGCGTCGTTGATAAAACAGCAGGTGTTGATCACAATGACCTCCGCTTTTGTTTCATCATCCGTAAATGTGTAGCCTCTGCTGCCAAGCAGTCCGATCATCTCTTCTGAATCGACAAGGTTTTTATCGCATCCAAGAGAAATAAACAATATCTTCATCCGCCGCTCCTGTCATGGCTGCTGTTCGTTCTGCGGTCAGCAGCATCATTTTTTCCCCCATTTGATGAGGCTGGTTTTCTTTTCATTCTTATGCTTTTCACCCTGGTCTTCAATCTGGTCCATAATGATCTCAGACGGCTCAACCGTTTCCCCGGAAAAATCTTCTTTTGCCGGAACATTTTTCTCCTGCTTCAAAAGCTTTTTCATCCGGGCCACAATCAGACTCATCGCGACCAGATTTACCAGCCCGTCCAGGATCAGACATGCGCCGATGTAAAGGGCCAGCCAGCGCTCGGAACTGAACGGATTCACCAGAAGCACCAGACCGAGCGCGGCCAGGATCAGCGCAAAAATCAGACAGATATACCACTTCCGGAATTTCAGCCGCTTCATGCTGATGGAATTCTGGATCTTAAGCACAGAGCCAAGCAGCAGGATGATTCCCATCGCGATCGGAATGACCGCAGGAAGAAAATCCTGATTCAGCAGAATAAATATGCCGAACGCCGCCGCCACAATTCCGATCACAAGATCGAGCTGCAGAACACCCGAAAGGTTATCGCGCGTAAAATAAATGATCCCGTACGCCAGCCCTATGACCAGCATGGAAAAGCCCAGCACATAGCAGATCATTTTCATGGATATGTCCGGCCATGCAAGAAGCACGCCTCCGAGCACCACGTATAAAGTGGAAACAAACACATAACTTTTTTTGAATTCTTTTACTTCTTTCATCTGTTCCTCCAGTGGTTCCGCCGTATGCTCAGTCCTGCTCCGGCGCAGCCGTATGCTCCTCTTCTTCCTCCGGAAGAATCCTGATCTTTCCCTCGTTCAGTTCCTTCACCGCTTTTGAGAGAGGTTTGGAAACCTGCAGGCCGGCCGTGCTCTCCCCCGACTGTCTCGCAATGATCTGGCGCGCCCGCTTTGCGGTCGCCAGCACGATCGAATAGCGGCTCGTGACAATTGGCTCCTCGCCCTCCTCCGCCTGACTGTTTACAACCTTCATCAAATCCGTGTAAGATGGATGCAGCATATTCATTCTCCTTTCGCAAATACTTTCAGTTCCGAGCGGATCTGTTCCGCAAAATCCCTGTTTCTGCTGACCAGCCAATGCTGACTCTCAATCAGGCCGTGCATCTGGTCCACACTCTCCTCAAGATCGTCGTTGACAATCATATAGTCATACTGTTCCACACAGTCCGCTTCCCGGACCGCGCAGGCAAGCCGCGATTCCATTTTGTCCTCCGTCTCGGAGCCCCGGCTCTTCAGCCTGTCAAGCAGCGTCCGCGCGTCCGGCGGCATTATGAACAGTGTCAGTGCGTCCGGATACTGCCTGCACACCTGCCGCGCTCCCTGCGTCTCGATTTCCAGAATGACATCCCTTCCCTGACTCATCTGGTCCTCGACGTATTCTCTGGGAGTTCCATAATAATTGTCACAGAATTCCGCGTGTTCGATCAGCATATCATTTCTGATCAGTTCCTCAAACTCTTCTTTCGTCCTGAAAAAATACTCTCTGCCGTCCACTTCCCCTTTTCGCGGCGCCCTCGTCGTCGCCGAGACAGACAGCGCATACTGGCTGTATTTTTCCGTCAGCCGTTTCATCAGAGTTCCCTTTCCGACACCGGAAAAACCGGATACTACCACAAGAATCCCTCTTCTGCTCATGAATCTTCTCCCTTCGTCTCCTGACCCGGCATATGAACCGCCGCGAACCTTCTGGCTATCGTATCCGGCTGCATCGCGGACAGGACGATCTGTGTGTTTTCCATCATAATAACTGATTTTGTGCGCCTGCCCTGTGTGGCGTCAATGACACGCTGCGACTCCCTCGCGTTCTGAACCATGCGCTTGATCGGGGCCGCATCCGGGTTCACCACCGCGATCACTTTATCCGAGTATATCATATTCCCAAAACCGATATTCACCAAACCTGACATTGCCTTCTCCTGTTCTAAATCGATGACCAAATCCAGCAGCCAAAACACACGCACATAAGACCGCCTATTCGATATTCTGAATCTGCTCGCGCACCTTCTCAATATCTGTCTTTAATTCAATCGCTATGTTCGATGTTTCAAGGTCATTCGCCTTGGAAAGGATCGTATTCGCCTCGCGGTTCATCTCCTGCGCGATAAAATCGAGCTTGCGTCCGACAGCGCCTCCCGCTTTTAAAACCTCGATCATCGTCTCGATATGGCTGCGCAGCCGCACTGTCTCCTCGTCCGTGCAGATCTTATCGGCAAACAAAACAACCTCCGCGGCGACCCTTCCCTCGTCCATTTTCGCGTCCGCAAGAAGCTCCTTCACCTTATCTTCAAGCTTCAGACGGTATTCGGCAATAATCTGCGGATATCGTTTTTCGATTAAAGCTACATTTTCCAACATTCCTTCCAGTTTGTCAAGCAGATTTGTCCTGAGGGCCTCCCCTTCCTTCTCCCTTGACGTGACAAACTGGCTGCACGCTCCGCGGACAGCCTGCTCAAGCAGAGTCCAGATCTCATTCTCATCCACGTCCTGCTCTTCCATCTGGAACACCTCCGGACAACGCCCGAGCGTGGACGCGCGGATATCATCCTCAATCCCGAACTCGGCAGCCATCTGGCGGTAATACTTCAGATACTCAGCCGCAAGGTGTTCATTGTATTTAAGCGACGCCTTCTCTTCCGTAAAATCTTCATACGTGACAAAGACGTCCAGTTTTCCACGCTGCACATACTCTTTGAGAACATTCCTGACGGAAGCCTCAAAAAAACCGAACTTCTTTGGAATCTTGATGCTCACATCGAAGTAGCGGTGATTCACCGCCTTCATCTCGACGGTGAACTTTCTGTCCCCCTGATGGGACTCGCACCGTCCAAAGCCCGTCATACTTTTTATCATAACTGCATATTCCTCTCCTGTAATATACATCTTTCCCATGCCTTCACGGCACAATTTTCCATTAAATGATTATAATCTATCGGGGACAGTCAGTCAACAGAATTGTTTTTTCTTTTGCGGTGTGTTAAGATTAAAAAATGTGAACCAATGGCATTGAAATGTAAACTGTAGCAAAAAATCTTCATACAAAAGGAGGATTTTCCATGGCACTGGACGGAATCGTTATTTCAAATATTGTATATGAATTAAATCAGACCATCCTGAATGGAAGAATCAGCAAGATTGCGCAGCCTGAAGCGGACGAACTGATGCTGACCATCAAAGGCCCGCAAAGAGGACAGTTCCGGCTTCTTCTCTCTGCGGGGGCAAGTCTGCCCCTGATCTATCTGACGCAGACAAACAAGCCGGGGCCGATGACCGCGCCGAATTTCTGCATGCTGCTGCGCAAGCATATCGCAAACGGCAGGATCACAAAGATCTGGCAGCCGGGTCTGGAACGCATCATCCACTTTGAAATCGAGCATTACAATGAGATGGGCGACCTCTGCCGCAAGGATCTGATCCTCGAACTGATGGGCAAGCACAGCAATCTGATCTTCTGCGACGACCAGGGGAAAATCATCGACAGCATCAAGCATGTCTCCGCGCAGACCAGCTCCGTGCGCGAGGTTCTCCCAGGGCGGGAATATTTTATCACAAAAACGCAGGAAAAGCTGGAACCTACCGATACAGACGAGCAGGAATTTCGCGCCGGCGTCTTCTCAAAACCGATGCCGCTCGCCAAAGCGATCTACTCCGCCTGCACCGGCATCAGCCCTGTGATCGCGGAGGAGCTCTGCCACCGCGCGTCTCTCGAATCGGCGCAGAGCGCAAACACGATCCCGGAGCTCGCCCAGATCCACCTGTACCGGACCTTTGAGCGGCTGATCGAGGATGTGAAGGAGCACAGGTACACTCCGTCCATCATACTCGATCAGCAGGAAATCCCGGTGGAATTTTCCAGCGTTCTGCTGACCATGTACGCCGATCTGGAGTCCAGGCGGTACAATACAATCTCGGAGGTGCTTGAGCAGTATTACGCAATGAAAAATACGGTAACGCGCATCCGCCAGAAATCCTCGGATCTGCGGCGCATCGCGACGACGGCCCTCGACCGGTGCCGCAAAAAATACGATCTGCAGAAAAAGCAGCTGAAAGATACGGAAAAGCGCGATAAATACAGAATCTTCGGCGAACTGCTGCACACTTACGGCTATGAAGCCGAGCCCGGCGCAAAAAAGCTTGAAGTCCTGAATTACTACACGAATGAGATGATCACAATCCCTCTCGATGAAACTTTGAGCGCGCAGGAAAACGCGCAGAAATATTTCGACAGATACGGCAAATTAAAGCGCACCTACGAGGCTCTCTCCGAACACATCCGTGAGACCGAAGCCGAGATTGAACAGCTCGAATCCATCTGCACCTTCATGGATCTTACGCTCCTGGAAGAAGATCTTGTTCAGGTGCGCGAGGAACTGACCGACGCCGGCTACATCCGCCGGAAATACACAGGAGGGAAAAAGACAAAGATCACCTCCCGTCCCTTTCATTATATCTCTTCCGACGGTTTCGATATGTACGTCGGGAAAAACAACTATCAGAATGATGAGCTGACCTTTAAAATCGCCTCCAACAGCGACTGGTGGTTCCACGCAAAGGGCGCCCCCGGCTCCCATGTCATTGTCAAAACCAACGGGCAGGAGCTTCCTGACCGCACCTTCGAGGAGGCCGCGCGGCTCGCCGCATGGTACTCCAAAAACCGAAATTCTGAGAAAGTTGAGATTGACTACGTCGAAAAGCGGCATGTGAAAAAGCCGAACGGCGCGAAGCCCGGTTTTGTCGTCTATTACACGAACTACTCCATGATGATCGATTCCGACATATCAGGAATCAAAATGGCGGCCGAAAAATAATCCGGCCGCCGGGCTGTCTATGCGCAGGCCCAGGCATGGAAATCAGCTGCTGACGCAGCACCTGGGCCGCGCAGACGAGCAGAAGGAAAAGCTGCCTCCTGCTCGATTGAAATCATCGTTTCGTTCTGTAATTTCCGTGCATCTGTCTGCCTTACCCGCAGATTTTCATGATCGCGTCCGCGAAAATTTTCGCGCTCATCAGAAGCGTGTCAATCTCCATGAACTCGTCGTCTCCATGCATATGGTTGTCAACGCCGGGCATCGCACAGCCGAACGCCACGCCCCTTTTCAGATCATGTACATACGTCCCGCCGCCGGTGGAAAGAGGCTCGCCCTTAATTCCGGTATACCGCTCAAAGCTGCCAAGAAGCGTCTTTACAAAGAAAGAATCTCCCGGCACACAGTGCGGATCGGAGACGCTGGCATCCTCGATCTTCATCCCAAAG
>CANQEC010000169.1 GCA_947594335.1 uncultured Lachnospiraceae bacterium | reverse complement strand
GTACGGCTGCCAGGCGGCGGCGATCCAGTGCTGGAACCAGTTGCAGAGCGAGATCGGCATCATGCCGTGCGCGGCGAACTCTCTGCTCAATGAGGAAGGGATTCCGGTTGTGTGCGAGACGGATATTCACGGCGCAGTCACCGCGCTTCTGGTGGAGGCGGCAGGCATGGGCGAACTGAGAAGCTTCTTTGCGGACTGGACGATTCGCCATCCGGACATCCCGAACGGCGAGCTTTTACAGCACTGCGGTCCGTGGCCGATCTCCGTCGCGAAGGAGACGCCGAAGCTGACCTATCCGCTGGCGTTTGATCATCCGGGAAGCATCACGGCGGAGGCGAAGCACGGTCTTGTGACGCTTGCGCGGTTCGACGGAGACGGCGGAGAATACTCACTGCTGCTTGGAAACGCGAAGGGCGTGGACGGTCCGAAAGGCATGGGAACCTATCTCTGGGTTGAGGTGGAGAATATTAAGCGCCTTGAGGCGAAGATCGTGGAAGGTCCGTACATTCATCATTGCGTAGGTATCCATAAAGACGTTGTTCCGGTGCTGTACGAGGCATGCAAGTATATGGGAATCAAGCCGGATCTGTATGACCCGGTGGAGGAGCAGGTAAAGGCGTATCTGCGCGGCGAGTGAGATAGTAAAGGGAAAGCTCTGCAAGATGGCGCGGTGAAAGTATGCGGATCATAACGCGGGCTTTCCCGGCTGAGCCGCCCATGCGGCGGCAGAATGGAGGCTGTTATGGAGAATTTAAAGGCAAAATCGTTTGCCCTGCGCCAGGACGTGGTCAGGATGATCAAGGCCGGCAAGGCGGGACATATCGGCGGCGATATGAGCGTTATGGATGTGCTGGTATCTCTCTATTTTCATGAGATGAATATCAGCCCCGAGAACATGGATGATCCGGGAAGAGATAAATTTGTCATGAGCAAAGGTCACTGCGTGGAAGCGCTGTATGCGGTTCTGGCGGCGAAAGGGTTCTTCCCGATCGAGCAGGTGATTAAGGAGTATTCCCAGTTCGGCTCCAAATTTATCGGACACCCGAACAACAAGCTTCCGGGCATCGAGATGAATTCCGGTTCTCTCGGCCACGGGCTTCCGGTGTGCGTGGGAATGGCTCTGGCGGAAAAGATGAACAAAAGCCAGGCGAGAGTCTACACGGTTATGGGAGACGGCGAGCTGGCGGAAGGCTCCGTCTGGGAAGGCGCCATGGCGGCGTCTCATTACAAACTGGACAATCTCTGTGCGGTTGTGGACCGCAACCGTCTTCAGATTTCCGGCAGCACGGAGGATGTTATGCACCACGACGATCTGGCCGCGCGTTTTGCAGGCTTTGGCTGGAACGTGATTTCCGTGGACGGAAACAATGTGGACGCGCTGAACGCTGCGTTTGACGTGGCGAAGACCGTGAAAGGGAAACCGTCGGTTGTGATCGCGAATACAACCAAAGGCTGCGGCTCTCCGGTGATGGAGAATAAGGCTCCGTGGCATCATAAGGTTCCGAGCGAGGAAGAGTACAATCAGATCATGAGCGATCTGGAAGAGAGAAAGGAGGCCGCGCTCCATGAATAAGATACCGAACCGTCAGGCGATCTGCGACGTGCTGATGGAGCACGCGAAAGAAGATAAGGATATTGTGGTGCTGTGCAGCGATTCCAGAGGTTCCGCCTCCATGACGCCGTTCGCGGATACCTATCCGGAACAGTTTGTCGAGACAGGCATTGCGGAGCAGAATCTGGTCAGCATCTCCGCGGGAATGGCAAAATGCGGGAAAAAGCCGTATGCGGCGTCTCCGGCCTGCTTCCTCTCGACGAGAAGCTATGAGCAGGCGAAGATCGACTGCGCGTATTCCAACACGAATGTGAAGCTGATCGGCATCAGCGGCGGCATCAGCTACGGCGCGCTTGGCATGAGCCACCATTCAGCGCAGGATATCGCGGCCATGTCGGCGATCCCGAATATGAGAGTGTATCTGCCGAGCGACCGTTTCCAGACGAGATGCCTGATCGAAGCGCTGCTTAAGGATGAGAAGCCGGCCTACATCCGCGTGGGCAGGAATCCGGTGGAGGATATCTATGAAGAGGGGAACGTCCCCTTTGAGATGGATAAGGCCACGGTGCTCTGTGAGGGAACGGACGCGGCGATCGTCGCCTGCGGCGAGATGGTAAAGCCGTCTTATGATGCGGCGAAGCTTTTAAAGGAGGAAGGCATTTCGGTTACCGTGCTGGATATGTACTGCGTGAAGCCGCTCGACAGAGAGGCGGTCATAAAGGCAGCTTCGAACGCGAAGGTGGTTGTGACGGCGGAGGAGCATTCCCCGTTCGGAGGACTCGGCTCGATGGTAAGCCAGGTGGTATCTGAAAATTGCCCGAGGAAGGTTGTAAATCTTGCCCTTCCGGACAGCCCGGTCATCACGGGAACCTCGAAGCAGGTATTTGACCATTACGGACTGAACGCGCAGGGAATCGCGGATACGGTAAAGAAGCTGCTGGGTAAATAAATTTACGTTCACTGTTCTGCGGAATAACTTTTGTGTGCCGCAAGTGCCAGATCAAACAGCGCAGCAGGCGGGCGGGGTTATCGGCAAAACGGCAGGTTCTGATACACATGGGGCGGGAATATCTCCGTGGGGATATCCTGCCCTTTCAAAATATATAAAAAAATGGATATACGAGGAGCGGGTGCAGATATGAGCAGATATGTATTGGGGATTGATCAGAGTACGCAGGGCACGAAGGCGCTTTTGTTTGATGAAACAGGAAAACTTATTTGCAGAAGCGATCTGCCGCACAGGCAGATGATCGATGCGCGCGGCTGGGTCGAGCATGATCTGAACGAGATATATAAAAATACTGTGCAGGTGGTAAAGGATCTGGTGGAAAAAGCGGGGATTGATAAATCCGAGCTTGCGGTCGTCGGTATCAGCAATCAGCGGGAGACGGCTGCCTGCTGGAACAAGGAGACCGGAGAGCCGGTTTACAACGCGATTGTGTGGCAGTGCGCGAGAGGAGCCGCCATCTGTGAGGAGATTGAGAAGCAGGGATATGCCGAGATGGTCAGGGAGCGCACCGGCCTGCGGCTTTCTCCCTATTTTTCCGCGGCCAAGCTGGCCTGGATCTTCCGGAATGTGGACGGCGTCAAAGCGCTGGCCGGGGAGGGAAAGATTGCCTGTGGGACGATCGACAGCTGGCTTGTATATAAGCTGACAAAAGGGAAACGCTTCCAGACGGACTACTCGAACGCTTCCAGGACGCAGCTGTTCAACATCCGGACGCTCGCGTGGGATGAGGAGCTTCTGAGGATTTTTGACATTGACAGAAGCTGTATGGCGCAGGTGACGGACTCGGACGGAGATTACGGCGAGACGGATTTTGACGGATACCTGGATAAGCCGATTCCGATCCGCGGGGTGCTGGGGGATTCCCACGGCGCGCTGTTCGGGCAGGGCTGCCTGAAGAAGGGCATGATCAAGACGACCTACGGGACGGGTTCCTCCATTATGATGAATATCGGGGAGACTCCGGTGTTCAGCGATATCGGCGTGGTTACTTCCCTGGCCTGGTCGATGGGCGGGAAGGTCAATTATGTTCTCGAGGGAAATATCAATTACACGGGCGCGGTGATCACCTGGCTGAAGGATGATCTGGGACTGATCTCCTCGGCGGGGGAGACGGAAAAGCTGGCCAAAAGCGCGAATCCCACAGATACGACCTACCTGGTTCCGGCGTTCTCGGGGCTCGGCGCGCCGTACTGGGACAGCAGGGCGAAGGCCGTCATCAGCGGAATGACCAGGACGACCAGGAAGGCGGAGATCGTAAGAGCGGCGCTTGACTGCATCGCTTACCAGATCACGGATAATATCCGCGCGATGAGCGAGGCGTCCGGCATTAAGATAGAAGAACTGCGCGTGGACGGCGGACCGACGAAAAACGGTTACCTGATGCAGTTCCAGAGCGATCTGCTGGATATTCCGGTAAAAATTCCGGATTCCGAGGAGCTTTCCGGAATAGGAGCAGCTTACGCGGCCGGGCTGGCGTCGGGGCTTTACACACAGGAGGTTTTCGGCACGCTGAAGCGCACGGTGTACCAGCCGCAGATGCAGGAGGAAGAGCGCGGGCAGAAGTATCAGGGCTGGAAGGAAGCGGTGAAATGCTGCAGCCACTGAGCATATGGAACATGTAAAAATTTCTTTGCACTGCGGGTCTTTATAAAAAGATTGCATCTGGAAAAATCTGGTACTATAATATAAATGTTTATATAAAAATTTAAAGTTGATTACAGACAGCCAGGGAGGTACACATGAAAGTCAGTATTAAGCAGATCAGCGAGATTACCGGATTTTCTCCAGCTACCGTGTCAAACGCGCTCAATTACAAGCGCGGAGTCAATGCAGAGACTTCTGCCAGGATTTTTAAGGCTGCCAGGGATTTGGGATATTACGATGACAGTCGGATATCAAAAGTAAAATTTGTAATGTTCAAGAAAAATGGGGTGATCGTCGAGGACAATCCGTTTTTCCCGATGCTGATCGCGGGCGTCGAGCAGGAGTCCCGCGCGAACGGGATGGAAATGATCATGTGCAATCTGGACAAAAGGGACGCCGGCTACGAGGAGCAGGTCAAGTGGCTCCAGAATGACAAGGCGTCGGTGATCGTGCTTCTGGGGACAGAGCTGATGGATGAGGATCTGGACCTGGTGCGCGGGATCAGCAATCCGTTTGTGACGATTGATTACTGGAAAGAGGACATGTCGTTCAATTCGATTGTGATCAATAATGAGGACTCGACCCGGATGGCGACCGAGTATCTGATCGCGAAAGGACACAGGGAGATCGGTTATCTGAAGGGGAAATTCCGCATCACTTCATTCCGCGGACGGGAGGAAGGCTATCGCTCCGCGCTGCACAGGGCCGGTATTCCGATGAAGGAAGAATATCAGGTGACCCTGTCAACCACGATCGACGGAGCCTACGAGGATATGAAGCGCTATCTGGGAACAAATCCGAAGCTCCCGACGGCTTTTTTTGCGGACGACGACATGATCGCTCACGGCGCGATGAAGGCGATCACGGAGTGCGGGCTTTGTATACCGAAGGATATCTCGATCATCGGGTTTGACGATGTGGCGTTTTCCGCGGTCTCTTCCCCGGCTCTGACGACGGTGCGCGTTCCGAAACAGGATCTGGGGCGCGTCGCGGTGCAGCGGTTAAAGCAGATGATGAAGGATAAGGGAGGACCTAATCTGAAGATTGCGGTGGGGACGCAGTTTATAGAGCGGGACAGCGTAAGAGAAATCTGATCTGCGCTTGCGGGGACGCGCGGGGATTCGGAATTAAAAATGTCTGCTGACGCAGACCTGAATCCCGAGCGCGAAACTCGCAAGTGAGTTTTGAAAAAATATCGGGAATTACTGCATGGAATGCATGATGCACCGGTTCCTGTGCAGGAGTGTACTGATATCAAAATATTAAATAATGGGGGAAAACAAACTATGAAAGTACTGAATTTTGGGTCGTTGAATGTGGATTATGTGTACCAGGTGGATCACATGGTTCAGCCGGGAGAGACGCAGGCTTCGTCCGGCATGGAGATCTTTCTGGGAGGCAAAGGGTTTAACCAGTCCGTGGCGCTTGCCAGGGCCGGCGCAAAGGTCTTTCACGCCGGGCTGATCGGCTCCGACGGACAGACTTTCCTTGGGGCCTGCGAAGAATACGGGATTCATACAGAGTATATCCGCACGATAGAAGGCAGAAGCGGCCACAC
>CANQEC010000168.1 GCA_947594335.1 uncultured Lachnospiraceae bacterium | reverse complement strand
AAAAATTTATTGCTGATCATATATGCGGTGTTCGCGCTTTTTCCCCTGCTGTGGATGATCATCATATCGCTGAAAAGCGACGCGGATGTGTTTACCACCACTTTTGTATTTACGCCGACGCTCAATAATTACGCGGAGGTTCTGCTGAGATCGGATTACGTAAAATACATGATAGACAGTCTGATCGTGGCGGGAGGCGCCGTGATCGTATCCGTTGTGGTCGGAGTACCCGCGGCCTATGCGCTGGCACGGTATGATTTTAACAGAAAAGAAGATCTTGCGTTTCAGATCCTCTCGTTTAAATTCGCCCCGGAAATTCTGGTAGTGCTTCCGTTGTTTATGCTTTATCAGAAGATGGGACTGTACGACACCTATCTGGGACTGATCTGGGTTTATCAGCTGATCTCCATGCCGCTTCTGATCTGGGTGGTGCGCGGATATTTTGAGGATATCTCTGTAGAGATCGAGCATGCGGCGCAGGTGGACGGATATACCTGGTATCAGATTTTCTTTAAGATGCTGGTCCCGCTGATCAAGCCGGGCCTGGTTGCCGCCGCGCTTCTGGCGTTCATTTATGCGTGGAACAGCTTCACATTCCCGCTCATCCTTGCGGGCAGAGGAATACAGCCGGTAACCGTGGCCATCACAAAATATCTGGGGACAGATACGGCGCATTATGGACAGCTGGCGGTGGCGGCGACGATCTCCGCTGTTCCGGCGATGATATTTGCGCTCTGCATACAGAAGCACCTGGTACGTGGCCTGAGTTTCGGAGCTGTGAAAGGATAAGTGAGATATGGCTAGAATACGACTGGAAAATATAAAGAAATCATTTGGAAAAGTGCAGGCCTTAAACGGCATCTCCCTGGATGTCAGGGATAAGGAATTTTTTGTTCTGTTCGGCCCCGCGGGCGCGGGCAAGACGACGATCCTGAACTGTGTCGCCGGTATATGCATGCCGGAAGAAGGGGTCGTGAAATTTAATGACGAGATCGTCAATCTGACCGATCCGGCACACCGCAATGTGGCGATGGTCTTTGAAAATTATGCGCTGTATCCGCATATGACGGTTTATGACAACATGGCCGCGGCGCTCAGAAGCAAGCTTTACAGGGAAGACGAGGCGACGATAAAAGAAAGAGTGCAGAAGGCCGCTAAAATGATGAAGATGGAAAATCTTCTGGAGAGACTTCCCAGCCAGCTCTCCAACGGGCAGAAGCAGCGTGTGGCGATGGGACGCGCGCTGGTCCGCACTCCGAACGTGTTTCTGATGGACGAGCCGCTGGCACATCTGGACGCGAAGCTTCGCAACGCCATGCGTACAGAGCTGAAAGAGATGCAGGCGAATCTTGGATCCACCTGTATCTATGTGACGCATGATTTTATGGAGGCGATGGCGCTGGGAGACAGGATCGCCATTTTAAATAAAGGAGAGATCGTTCAGATCGGCACAGGCGATGAGATCTATGATCTGCCCTGCAATGAGTTTGTCGCTCAGCTTATGGGTGATCCGCAGATTAATATCATTCCGGGCGTCATTTCAGAGTCCGGGGATTCGTATGAATTCCGCTTCAGGATAAAGGACGGGGAGATTGCCGTTCCAATGCCGCAGGATAAAAATCTGTTTGAAAAGATCAGACAGGCAGGATTCCGGCAGGCGGATATGGGACTGCGTCCGCAGCATATCAAATATTCCTTTACGCCGGAGGAAGGATACTTTAAATCTGTGGTTTACAACTACGAGAGCATCGGAAACAAATCCGTAATCACCGCGGACTGCGGAGACTATCAGCTTCGCATGATCGCGCCAAACGGTCTGAGAATAAAGATTGATCAGGAAATTTATGTGAAACTGACAGTCGATCATTCCATGTTCTTTGATCCGCAGACAAAAGAATATTTCTGCAGATACAATGAGGAAGCGATCAGAGCTTTCGTGGCAGAGCAGGAGGTGAAGTGATGGCAGGTCTTACACTGAAGCACGTTTATAAGAGATATGAAAATTCCGGCAAAAAGAAGAAATCAAAACAGTTAAATCCTTTTGCGGTGAACGACCTGAATCTTGAATGTGGGGAAGGTGAGTTTGTCGCCCTGCTTGGACCGTCCGGCTGCGGAAAGACCACGACGCTGCGTATGGTTGCCGGACTGGAAGATATCACACAGGGAGAAATATACATCGGCGACAGACTTGCGAATAACCTGCATCCAAAGGACAGAAATATCGGTCTGGCATTTGAGGACTATGCGATGTACCCGCCTCTTGACGTCTACGGAAATGTCGCGTTTAATCTGCGCGCAAAAGGGGTGGATAAGGCGGAGATCGACCGGAGAGTCCGCGAGATAGCGCCTTTGATGCAGATTGACGACATTCTGGACAAGATGCCGGTCAAGCTGTCGGGCGGCCAGAAACAGCGTGTCAATATCGCGCGCGCGATCATCAGGGAGCCGGAGCTGCTTTTGATGGACGAGCCTCTGTCCCACCTGGACGGCAAAGCCAGACAGCTGATGAGGATCGAGATCAAGAGACTGATCCACAAGATTCAGTGCACGACCGTGTATGTAACGCATGATCAGCTGGAGGCCATGTCTCTGGCGGACAAGATCGCGATCATCAATTTCGGAGTACTGCAGCAGTTTGGAACGCCTTCCGAAGTGTACGACGATCCGGTCAATGAGTTCGTAGCTTCCTTCATCGGAGAGCCGCCGATGAATATTCTTGAGACGACGATCATCAAGTCGGACGGGACCTTTTTCTTCACATTCCCGGACAGCAATCTGAAGATCGCGGTTCCGTCCCGCTACTATAGTGTGGTCAGCGACGGATTCAAATGCAAGATGGGCGTGCGTCCGATGGACGTGCTGATCGGAGGCCCCGATTCCAAGGGAACTCCTGAGGAGATCGCTACTTTTGAGAACCTTGGCGATGAGAGACGTATCGGCATCCATGTCGGAGATATGCTGCTGATGCTGATCACGGAGGATGAGAAACGGTACCGCAGAGGAGATATCATCAAGCTGGAGGTCCGCGAGGAAAAAACGCATCTGTTTGACATTGAAACAGGAGAACGTATACGGGAAAAACCGTGATATGACAAAGAAAGGGTGACGAGTATGACAATGTTTGCTACAGTGCTTTCTGTTATACTGCTTCTGGTGCTTGCATGGCAGATTCTGGGATCGGTATGGAATATTCTGGCAATCATCCTTGAACTGTTCCGGTAAACGGCATAACGGGAGGCGGGATTATGAGATATTTAATGGGAATCGACAACGGGGGTACTTTCTCGAAAGCGGCCATTTTCGATGAAGACGGGGTGCAGGTTTCTGTCGCGAGCGTTCCTACGGTCACGCTGACTCCAAAGCCCGGCTACACGGAAAAGGATCTGGAGGAGCTCTGGGAGGTTAACGCGCAGGCTGTCCGCGAAGCGATCGAAAAAAGCGGGATCAATCCGGCGGACATCGCGGGCGTGTCCTTCTCCGGCGCCGGCAAGGGCCTCTATATGATCGGATATGACGGAAAGCCCTCTTACAACGGGATCATGTCCACAGATACGAGGGCATGGGCGCAGGCGGAACGGTGGCACCGGGACGGCACAATTCAGAAGACATACGAAAAAACGCTTCAGGATATTCTGGCCGTACAGCCGGTGAGCCTGCTTGCCTGGTTTAAGGAGAATCAGCCGGAAGTACTGGAACGGACAAAATATATCTTTGCCGTAAAGGACTACATCCGCTACCGTCTTACCGGGGAAGCGCACAGTGAATATACGGACTGTTCCGGAGGCGGCCTTGTAAATATGCTGACAAAGCAGCACGACAGAGAACTGATGAAGCTGTACGGACTGGAAGACTGCTATGAAAAGCTTCCTCCGCTCCGCTATTCTTCCGAGCTGTGCGGCCATGTGACGAAAGAAGCCAGCGAGAAGACGCTGCTTGCGGAAGGCACGCCCGTCGCGGCGGGTATGTTTGACGTGGACGCCTGCGGAATTGCTTCGGGCCTGTGCGATGAAGAACAGATGTGCATGATCGCCGGCACCTGGAGTATCAATGAGTTCATCCGGAAGACGCCGGTCACGAACGGCACGGTCGCGCTGAATTCCATGTTCTGTATTCCGGGATATTTCCTGATCGAGGAGAGCAGTCCGACGTCGGCCGGAAATATGGAGTGGTTCATCCGGAATCTGATGAGCTTTGAACAGAAGGAGGCAAAGGAGGCCGGCGGTTCCGTGTACAAGACGGCGAATGCCTGGGTCAGCTCGATCGAGCCGCAGGACTGCAGCGTCATATTCCTGCCGTTCCTCAACGGTTCCAATGAGGATGCGCTGGCGAAGGGAACGTTTGTCGGGCTGACCGCCTATCACACAAAGAAGCATATGCTGCGCGCCGTCTATGAAGGGGTAGTATTCTCTCATCTGACCCATGTAAAGAAGCTGTTGCTGAACCGGGAGGCGCCCGGAAGCATCCGCCTGTCCGGAGGAGCCGCAAACTCGGACGTCTGGGTGCAGATATTTGCCGACGCGCTTCAGATACCGGTGGACGTGGTCGCGGACAAAGAGCTTGGCGCCCAGGGAGCCGCGATGGCGGCCGGAATTGCGGCAGGCATTTACAGGGATTATCAGGATGCGGTCAGCCGCACGGTGAAGATCAGCAGGACAGTCATGCCGCGGCCGGAGTATAAAGAGATCTACGAGAAAAAATATGAGACATACCGCGCGGTGATCGACGGACTGGCAGGCGCATGGAAGTATTTTCCGAACTGAGGTATGAGCGGAAGCATTATAAAGAAAAAGTAAATATTACGGCAGAAATGATCGACAGAGAATTTTCTGCGCGGGATAAAGGGCATCGGATGATGCCCTCTATTTTTGCGAATAAGAAAGTTAATTTTATTAACAAATAAACTGCAAGATTTTCCCGCCGCGCGTGTATAAGTAATTGAAAGGAAAGCAAAAGTCACAGCAAAGGAGAAGTTATCATGTTGGAAAAATTAATTTCAATCACTGCGGAACAGTTACATATTGATGAGGCGGATATCAAACCTGAGTCGGATTTCAAGGCCGATCTGAATGCGGATTCCCTTGATCTGTTTGAGCTGGTCATGGCTCTTGAAGAAGAATACGATACGGAGATTCCGAACGAGGATCTGGAAAAGCTTACGACTGTGCAGGCCGTCGTGGATTATCTGAAAGAGAAAGGAATCGAAGAGTGATGAAGACGGCTTTGACAGAGCTTCTCGGCATTCGTTATCCCATTATGCAGGGAGGCATGGCCTGGGTGGCGGAACATTCCCTTGCATCCGCCGTCTCAAACGCGGGCGGATTAGGGATCATCGCGGCGGCGAATGCGCCTTATGAGTATGTAAAAGAAGAGATCCGAAAGACAAGGGAGCTGACGGACCGGCCGTTTGGCGTGAATATCATGCTGCTGAGTCCTTACGCCGGGGATATTGCGCGCCTGGTTGTGGAGGAGAAAGTTCCGGTCGTCACGACGGGGGCTGGAAATCCAGGTCCTTATATGCAGCAGTGGAAGGAAGCGGGGATCAAAGTCATCCCGGTGGTGGCGTCGGTTGCTCTCGCCAGGATGATGCAGCGCGGCGGCGCGGACGCGGTGATCGCGGAGGGCTGCGAGTCCGGCGGCCATATCGGGGAGACGACGACGATGGCGCTCGTTCCCCAGGTCGCGGACGCGGTCAGCATCCCGGTGGTCGCGGCAGGCGGAATCGGAGACGGCAGAGGCTTCGCGGCGGCAATGATGCTTGGCGCG
>CANQEC010000167.1 GCA_947594335.1 uncultured Lachnospiraceae bacterium | reverse complement strand
GCCGACGCCCGCCACGATACCGTCGAGGATCAGCCCCTGCAGCCAGCCTGCGCAGTTTACGCTCACAAGGAAGCTCTCGATTGCCGGAGGAATGATCTCCCCGAACAGAACGTCATTCGTCCAATCCGTCACGATCGTTCCGACCGTCGTCACCGAAATATAGTATACAATGAACATGACAACCGCGAAGATCGGAAGCGCCAGGATGCGGTTTGTCACGATCCGGTCGATCTTGTCGGAAACGGTCAGCGCGCCCGCACTCTTTTTGTGATAGCAGCTCCTGATCACATTCTCTATGTATGCATACCGCTCAGAGGTGATGATGCTCTCCGCGTCGTCGTCCAGCTCCTCCTCGCATCTCTTGATGTCCTCCTCGATGTGCGCAAGATCCGAACTGGCGATGTTCAGCTTTGCCCGGATCTTCTCATCGCGCTCAAACAGCTTGATCGCGTACCAGCGCTGATCCTTCTCCGGCATGCTGTGAAGCACCTGCTCCTCAATGTGCGCGATCGCGTGCTCAACGCTGCCGGAAAAGCTGTGCTGCGGGATCATATTTTTCCCGCTTTCTCCTGCCCGCACCGCGGCAGATGCCGCCGGCGTCACGCCCTCGCCCTTCAGCGCGGAGATCTCAAGCACCTCACACCCAAGCTCCTTCGCGAGCTTTTCCGTATCAATGCGGTCGCCGTTCTTTCTCACAACATCCATCATGTTGACCGCCACGACCACCGGAATGCCGAGCTCCACAAGCTGCGTCGTCAGATACAGATTGCGTTCCAGATTTGTCCCGTCCACAATATTCAAAATGGCGTCCGGCTTCTCATCGATCAGATAATTCCTGGCCACCACTTCCTCGAGCGTGTACGGGGACAGCGAGTAGATACCCGGAAGGTCCGTCACGATGACATCCTTCTGCTCCTTTAATTTTCCTTCTTTTTTCTCAACCGTAACTCCCGGCCAGTTCCCGACATACTGATTTGAGCCCGTCAGCGCATTGAACAGTGTCGTCTTTCCGGAGTTCGGGTTTCCCGCAAGTGCGATTTTAACTGCCATTGGTTTTCCCTCCCTGAAAAAATAGAGTCGTTCTGTGCCGGCCGGAATCTGATTTCTCCGCGCGGCCGCACACATCTTTTTATTCTGTCTCGATCATCTCGGCATCTGCTTTCCGCAGGGAAAGCTCGTAGCCTCTGACCGTTACCTCCACCGGATCTCCGAGCGGAGCTACCTTCCGGACATAGATATCCGTTCCTTTTGTGATTCCCATGTCCATGATCCTGCGCTTTACCGCGCCGGTTCCGTTAATTTTCGTAACCCGCACAGACTTCCCGCAGGCCACCGAATTCAGTCTTGCCATACCTCTTCTCCTCCTCATACCATGATCTTGCCGGCCATCTCACGGCTGATGGCAATCCGCGATTCCTTAATATTTACAATGATATTTCCGCCGTTCGCGGAAACCACTGTCACCTTCGCTCCCGGAACAAATCCGAGATTTTCCAGAAACTGCCGTACTTCTGTCTTTCCTCCAACCTTTTTGATTGAATTTTCCTGTCCGGTTTCTGCCATCATCAAGGGCATCATGGATTCCTCCTTTTTAGTTAGTATTTGCTAATTGGCGCACTAATATAAAGTTAGAAATCTCTAACTCCTCGTCTGAAAAAGAATCTGCCTGTGAGCAGATTTTGTTAGTGCTTTCTAACTTCTTATAAGTTAGCACATGCTAACAATATTGTCAAGCCCCTATTTTCAAAAATCGGGCAGGAGACGGCTTTCCCTCCTGCCCGTTACAGATCACGGTTCTGTTTATTCTGCTGCGGCGTCTCTCGGCGTGATCACAATATTTTCCCCGGCGATCTCCGTCTTCCTCGTAACGATATCCTCGATCTGCGCTCTCTTCGCATCGTCAATCTCAGCCTCGCTGATCACGACATCCGCCGTACCGTCCGTAATGCTGACGACGCAGTCCTCAAAGCCTTTCGCTTCAAGAAGGAGCTCGGCCGCCGCCTCGCGCTCCGCAATCTGCGCCATATTCGTCATGGCCGCGATCGCGTCCTGCTTCTGCGCCTCCTCAATATTTGTATTATTGATCACCTCAAGCAGCGTTTCTTTGCTTTTTGCCCGTACCTGCTCCCGGTTCAGCTTGGCCGCCGCGATCAGGTTGTCTCCGGCTCTGGCGCTCGCCAGCACTGCTTCACCGACCGCCGCCTCGCCGCTCTCCTGCCCCTGGGCGGAGGCTGTGAGATCCTCCGTCAGGTCCTGATCCAGACTGACGATATCCGCCGTGGTATCCACATATGTATTTTCCTGTACCTCCCCGTCTGTCACCAGCACCAGATTGTCGTCCGTGCTCACCGCGTCCGCCTCATCGTTCAGTATTCTCCCGGAATAGTTCAGATATCCGGCAATCGCGATCATGATCGCCAGCGTTGTAATGATAACCTGATTTTTCTTTAAGATGTGCTTCACACCTTATCCTCCTTCATTCCATCTTCATTACTTTGATTTTATGCGCCTCTACCCCAAATAATGCCATAACCGCTTCTGTAATTTCCTTCGCCGTGGACGCCTCTCCTCCCCCCTGGGCAACGACCAGCACGCCGTCAATCTCCGGCGCCTGCTGCTCGGATACATAGGGGATCTCAGCGCCGCTGCCGTCTCTTTGATAGACTGTATTCTCACTGCTTCGGACGGAAACCTCTGATCCTTCCCCTCCGTCAGCCGCGCTTCCCGCGCCGTCCCTCGACTGCTCCCTGTCCTTTTCCACGATCCTCTTCCCGTCTGATTTCAAAGTGATCATGACCTGCGTTTTCCCCACTCCCTGCACATGGCAGAGCAGCTCCTGAAGCCTGTTCTCAAGCTCCCGGCTTCCTTCCTGCTGTGCCAGAACTTCGCTTTCCTCCTGTATTTCCCCGGAATCCGCCGGTCCCTCCGGTTTCCCATCTTCTGCCGCGGGCAGCGCGATCACAAGAAGAAGCACTCCTGTGAGAAGAAAAATCAGCACCTGATCTTTTCCCGGTCTTTTCAGTTTTTCAAACCAGTCTTTCATTTATCCTGCCTCCGCCTGCTTGATTTTATAATGACGAAATCAGAAGCTTTCCTGACTCCATGACACCGCGGGCTGCTTTGTATTTCCAGGCCCCGCGCTGCCGGCAGCATTTTATTCAATCTGTATCCTTTCCTGTTCCAGTCCGTAAATTCCGGAGATCTCCCGTTTGATTTTATCTTCTGCGTCTGATGTCAGGTTATCTTTGGGACTGATTTTTATTTTCACCTCCCGAAGGGTATCGTCATCAAAAAAAAGGATTCTGACGCTTTCTGCAAAAACCCCGTAAGCCTCCGCGATCTCCCCGAACTGAGCAGTCAGTTCCTTCTCATAGGCGCTCCTGAACAATTCATTTTTCAGCCCTTCAAGCCCTGCCACAGCTGACTCCAGATCATAGTGTTCTTCTTTTAAAAGCTCGATTTTTAAGAAACGCTCCAGCAGGTCCTCCTGCGAAAAAAGGCGCAGGATGGGGCCCGCGGCGGCAAGAAGATAGAGCAGGCTCGCGTAAAACTTTACGTATTTCCTGAACCCGCCCTCCGGCAGCAGCTGAAGCATGATCGTCATAATACACAGAATCCCGGCCATTTCCCCCAGCCATTCTCTCATATCCCGCCCTGTCCTTTCACCGCGGCCATGATCATCGCGACCGATATCATAAAAAGTCCCATGGAATAAAAAACGATCTTCAGCAGCATGGAAGCGGCCCCCGCCGTATGAGATATGCTCTCGACCAGCCTGCTTTCTCCAACCGGCTGGATCAGGGCGCACAGTACGCGCAGCATCAGAATGCAGCAGGCAAGCTTTGCAACCGGAACAAGGCACAGGAAAAGGATCGCTGCCATTCCCGCTGTTCCCACGGCGTTCCTGATCACAACGGCCGATCCCGCGATCGTTTCCGCGGCGGCGTCCAGTGTGTTCCCGATTCCGGGGATTGCTTTCGCGGCCTTGCGCAGCATGCCGTTTTTCAGAGAATCGACCGCCGGCGTGATCAGGCACTGAACCGTCTGCAGTCCGATCACAATTCCGAACACGGACCTGATTCCCCAGTCTATGACCAGCTCCAAAAGCTCGGCAAATTTCGAAAAATAATCCTCTCTGGACATCTGGTTCAGGATCTGCATTACAAGATAAAAATTCACCGCCGGAATCATGACGTTCACCATGAACATCTCCAGCAGGGAAAATGAAAACAGCAGGATCTCCGATATCCCCGCGGCGGTCAGCGATCCGGCGCAGAACAGGATCGTCAGAAGATAAGCGGGAAACAGCGCCCGCATCAGAGAAACCAGCGCCCGGACCGTATCGCGGGCAATCCCGTTCATGATGCCGAACGACTGCATCAGGATCACCGCAAGAAGCAGATACATCATGTAAAAACTGATATCCGCGATCTGGCTGCTGTGAAATACCATTGTAAAATTTGAAAATACCGCGGCGGTCAGCACCACAAAAAGAATCTGAAGGATCAGCTTCTTCTGCTGTTTCAGCTCATGCAGCAGGGTACTGACCACAAGCTGTTCTATTTCCTTTCTGTGAAACGGGATTTCCCCCCGGATCAGCGCCAGAACCGTTTCGCGAAAGGAAAATTCTTCCGTCCCCAGAATATCCGCAAGGGAGCTTTCGATCTCATCCAGCTCCAGCTCGTTCAGAAGACGGCTTTCAAATTCTTCCTCATCCTGCTCCGGACCGCTTAGCAGCCGGCCGCCGGATGCTTCCTTTAAATTTTCCGTCTCCGTGTCCGCCCGCACCGGAACCTCCGCCCGTACAGGACGCGCCCATGCCAGGGAAACAAAAAGAAGGAAAAAGACGCACAGTTTCATGCCTGCCCTCCGCCGATTCATAATTCACATGTTCCGATCTGTTTTTACTGCAGAAATGAGCGGACCGTCTCGATCAGCGTCAGAATGATCGGAGAACTGACAGCCAGAACCGATATCTTTCCGAATAACTCCACCTGCCCCGCAATCGCCGAATATCCCGCGTCGCGGCAGAGGCTTGCCGAAAAATCCGCAAGGTAGGTAATTCCCGCTATTTTCAGCAGGATCCTGAAATAGCCGGCCTGCAGATTGATCTCCTTCCCAAGTCCATCCAGCATCTCAAGAATAAATTCCAGTTTCCCGACCGTATAAAACACGATCAGAATACAGGTGCCAAGACTCACCAGCTCCGCAAACGGCGATCCCATCTGCCTGAGCAAAAGTCCGAGAAACACGCCCGCAAGTCCCAGGCACGCGATCCGCATCATATCCATCCGCCGATTCCTCACAGAGCAAACAGTGACTTTACAGTTTCAAAAAGCTGGCTGATATACGGCACCAGCCAGAAAAGAACCAGAAGCAGTCCGGCAAGCCCCGTCAGAAAAGCATGCTCTTCCCTGCCGCTCTGCTTCAGAACCTGACCCAAAACAGAAACCAGTATTCCGACAGCCGCTATTTTGAATATCAGATTCACACTCATACGCCATTCTTCTCCTTACAGCAGCAATATGATCAGGAAGGCTCCTCCGGCCGCCCCCAGCCTGCGGTAAAGTCCGGATTTCTCCCGATACTCCTGCTCCGCATCCCGGCACAGGCCGGCAAGATGCGCTTCCTGCTTTTCCAGCATTGTTTTCTGCATGATGGTATCCTGATTGCAGAAAGCCATCCAGATTTCGCGGACAGCTTCCCGGTCTGCGCCTGCAAGCGGGCCGTTCTTCAGGCAAAGAAGCGCCGAGTTCTCCCATATTTCCCGAAAAGACG
>CANQEC010000166.1 GCA_947594335.1 uncultured Lachnospiraceae bacterium | reverse complement strand
CGCATATCAAAAACAGGCATGGCATCTTTGCTCAGATCCCACGCCTGTGCTTCATCCTTTCTTTGCCGTCTCTTTACCAGTTTTTTGCGGCAGTCCGCAGCTCATCATGCATCGCGTTCACATATTTTCTGATATTCGACGCGTTCACGTACTTTTCCATCTTTCCGTCCTGCATCACAACAAGCGTCGGCGCCTGCATAACTCCGAATTTATGCACCAGCTCCTGGTTTTCCTCCGCGTCCACCAGCGTGTACTTCTCATCTTCGAGCATCTTGCGGGCAATTTTGCAGTTCGGACAGGTCCGCGTGGTAAACAGGTAGCGCACCGGCTCCTGCGCACCTGAATCCATGGAGGAAAGCTCATGCTTGCCCTTTCTCTTCGCCACTTCCTCGCAAAGATCAAGCTTTCTCGCGCCCGGCGCAGACTGTATCTGCTCTCTGACTGTGTTCTTCCCCCTCTTTAAGCGGGAATTGACAATATCGTATTCCTTTCTGTCCTCAAATTCCTGCAGCTTTCCGTCGTTCCAGTTCTGTACAGGACGATAATATCCGGTGATCCGGCTATAGATCTCCGTCGCCTTCCCGCAGACCGGGCAGACAGCCTGCTCTCCGTCCAGATAGCCGTGGGTCTGGCAGATGGAATAAGTCGGAGAGAGCGTATAATACGGAAGCCTGTAATTTTCAGCGATCCTGCGCACCAGCGTCGCCGCGGACTTCCATCCCGGAAGACGCTCGCCAAGGAACGCGTGGAATACCGTACCCGATGTGTAGAGCGTCTGCAGTTCATCCTGCACGTCAAGCGCGTCAAAAATATCCGAGGTATATCCCACCGGAAGATGGGAGCTGTTGGTATAGTAAGGAGAGGACGCACCGGTATCTCCGCTGCCCGTCTCCTGGTTTTTGTTCTTCGCGGATGCTTCATCCGCCGTTATGATATCCGGCCAGCGCTCCTTGTCATGCTTCGCCAGACGGTAAGCCGTGGACTCCGCCGGAGTCGCTTCCAGATTATAGAGATCGCCGTATTTCTCCTGATAAATGACGAGGCGCTCTCTCATGTGATTCAGCACATCCTTCGCGAAACGCTGCATCTCGGGATGCGTGAGATCCTTTCGCAGCCAGCAGGCGTTCAGACCAGCCTCGTTCATGCCGACCAGACCGATCGTGGAAAAATGGCTGTCAAACGATCCGAGATATCTCTTAGTATACGGATACAGCCCTTCCTCGAGCAGCTTTGTGATCACATCCCGCTTGACCTTAAGGGAACGGGCTGCAATATCCATCATATGATCGAGACGGCTGTAAAATTCCTTCTCATCGGCTGAAAGATAAGCAATCCTCGGCAGATTGATCGTGACAACGCCGACGCTTCCCGTGCTCTCCCCGGAACCGAAGAATCCTCCCGTCTTTCTGCGAAGCTCGCGCAGGTCAAGACGCAGGCGGCAGCACATGCTCCGCACGTCGCCCGGCTCCATGTCGCTGTTGATATAATTTGAAAAATACGGCGTGCCGTATTTCGCGGTCATCTGAAACAGAAGACGGTTGTTTTCCGTGTCGGACCAGTCAAAATCCTTCGTGATCGAATAAGTCGGAATCGGGTACTGGAATCCGCGCCCGTTCGCATCGCCCTCGAGCATCGTCTCGATAAAGGCCTTATTGACCATATCCATCTCTTTTTTGCAGTCCTTGTAGCAGAAATCCATCGGCTTCCCGCCCACGATCGCCGGAAGCTCCGCGAGATCATCCGGAACCGTCCAGTCCAGCGTGATATTGGAAAACGGAGCCTGCGTCCCCCAGCGGCTCGGCGTATTGACGCCGTACACAAAGGACTCGATGCATTTCTTGACCTCCGGATAGGTCAGATTGTCGGCCCTGACAAACGGAGCCAGATATGTATCAAAAGAGGAAAACGCCTGGGCGCCCGCCCATTCATTCTGCATAATGCCGAGGAAATTCACCATCTGATTGCACAGCACCGACAGATGCTTTGCCGGAGCGGAGGTAATCTTCCCGCGGATGCCGCCGAGTCCCTCCAGAAGCAGCTGCTTAAGCGACCAGCCCGCGCAGTAGCCTGTCAGCATCGAGAGGTCATGAATATGAATATCCGCGTTCCGGTGCGCGTCCCCGATCTCCTGATCATAAATCTCGGACAGCCAGTAATTCGCCGTGACCGCCCCGGAATTGCTCAGAATCAGGCCTCCGACGGAGTAAGTCACCGTGGAATTTTCCTTCACGCGCCAGTCCTCAACCTTCAGATAGCTGTTGATGATCTCCCGGTAATCCAGCATTGTGGACTTCATATTGCGGATCCTCTCACGCTGCTTGCGGTAAAGAATATACGCCTTCGCCACATCCGCGTAGCCCGCCTGCACAAGCACCCGCTCCACACTGTCCTGAATACTCTCCACATCGATCTTTTCGTCCGCGATCTTCGGCTGGAAATCAGCCGTCACGCGAAGCGCGAGCAGATCCGTAATATCTGAATTATATTTCATATGCGTAGCGTCAAACGCCTTTATGACCGCTCCGCTGATTTTTCCAAGATCAAAGTCTGCAATTTCCCCATCCCTTTTAACAACCCTAAACACTACACGTCCTCCCAAAACTTTCCTTTGCGCCAGAATCACAGAATCTCAGGGATCCGGTTTTCCTGTAATCCGGAATCCGTGATAACAAGTATAGCACCCGAAATTATTCAAGTCAACGAAAAAAGCACCATATCTATGTTGTCTTTCTGACGAAAATACAAGATGTAGTGCTCTGATTATTCACGATAATTTCAGACTATTCATTTGCCAACTTATGGCCGTTTCTTTATCCCCGCATTTTTGAGCTCCGTTTCAAACCCGCCTGTAATGCCATCCGCACCCGCAACCGATTGAGAAAAACTTTTTTTCTGGTCTTTGGGAAGTCCGGTTTTGGGGGGCTTAAAATTTCTGACAGTTCCGTTTATTGCGTCCACATTTTAGAACGCCCTTCGCGCCGCCTTCCAAAATCCCAAATCAAAAAAACCCGATATTTAAAAGCAGAACGTATGTTCTGTCTGCGGTGGGATCTTTTTTGTGCAAATTGCCAGCGCCTTTTTTACCGCCCGGATGTGTCCGCTCTTATCCATCAAAACCGCATGATGCCATCCCGTTCTGAAGGGACGGCCCGCGCTTTTCATACCTTCCCGTAAATATCCAGCGGCACATATGCCTTTACCATAATGCCCTCCGGCAGATATTCTTCCGCGGCCAGTTCACCCTTTCTGCGGATCAGCTGAATAATCCCCGCCTTCTCATACGGGTACAGCCTCTCGATATAAATTTTCTGCCCGCGCAGAACTTCCTCAATCGCTTCTTTGATCTGCTCCATCCCCTCGCCGGTCTTTGCCGAGGCAAGAATCGAGCGCTCCGCCCTGAAATCGCGGAAGCCGCGGCGCCCGTCCAGCAGATCCGCCTTGTTGAACACCGTGATCACCGGCTTGTCCTTAATCCCGAGCTCCCGCAGCGTCTCATAAACTGTAAACATCTGATTTTCCATCTGTTCCGAAGTCACATCCGCGACATGGATCAGGATATCGGCATACAAAGTCTCCTCAAGCGTACTCCTGAAAGCTTCCACAAGGTGATGCGGGAGCTTTCGGATAAAGCCGACCGTGTCGGTCAGCAGCACCTCCTGCTTCCCGGACAGGGTAAGCGCGCGCGTCGTCGTGTCGAGCGTGGCAAAAAGCTTCGCGTCCTCCAGCACGCCGGCGCCTGTCAGACGGTTGAAAAGCGCGGACTTTCCCACCGACGTGTAGCCCACAAGCGAAACGATCTTCTGATTCCCGCGGATCCTCTGGGCGCGGAGCAGCTCCCGGTGGCGCACGACCTCCCCAAGTTCCCGCTTCAGATGGCTGATGCGCTCCCGGATCACGCGGCGGTCCGTCTCCAGCTTTTTCTCTCCCGGCCCTCTCGTACCGATGCCGCCTCCCAGTCTTGACAGGGAATTTCCAAGTCCCGTCAGACGGGCCGAGCGGTATCTCAGCTGCGCAAGCTCCACCTGGATCTTGCCCTCGCGCGTTACCGCGTGACGCGCAAAAATATCGAGGATCAGCAGGGTCCGGTCCATCACCTTGCAGTCCAGCTCGTCCTGCAGATTGTTCATCTGGGCCGGCGAGAGCTCATCGTCGCAGATAATGCCGGTCGCCTGCGTCCCGTACAGCAGATCCCGGACCTCCTCGATCTTGCCTTTTCCGATATAGGTGCCCGGATGAATGCTTTCTCTTTGCTGGATCACGACCCCGGCCACCGACGCCCCTGCCGTCAGCGCCAGATCCCCCAGCTCCTCCAGGGATTTCTCCGTATCATCCCCCGCGCAGGACTGCACCCCGACAAGAATTACGCGCTCCTCGATTTCTTTCATCTCATACAATTCCATAAAATTCCTCCGCATTAACAGATACCTGATTATAACAGTATCTGTGGACAATAACAATGTTTTTTCAAAATCATGTATTTTTAAGAAGTTATAAATGTTTTTCAAAAACTTCTATGATAGAATACGGTCAGAACATGCCGCAGATGGCCGCGCAAAAGGAGGAATTGATCTATGCGTATTCTGCTGATTGAAGATGACGAGATCCTCTGTCAGTCTCTTTCGCTCCAGCTCGAGCGTCAGGATATCTCCGTCGATCTGTGCCATGACGGGGAGGACGGCCTGTTCCGGATCCGCGAGCAGGCGCATGACCTGATCCTGCTTGACCGGATGCTTCCGGGAATGAGCGGCCTCGAAGTCCTTTCTGCCATGCGCGCGGAACAGATCACGACGCCTGTGATCTTTCTGACTGCCCTGGGCAGTCTCGAGGAGCGCGTCGCGGGACTGGACTGCGGGGCGGATGACTACATCGTAAAACCGTTTGCGTTCGAAGAACTGATGGCGCGCATCCGCTGTATCAGCCGGAGGCCGCGGGGACTTACTTCCGGCGCTCTACTGTCCTATGCGGATCTTTCCTGGAACAAAGAGCAGAACCTGCTTTCCTGCGGCCCGTATACCTGCACGCTGTCCCGCCGCGAGGGAGAGCTGATGGAATTTTTTCTCAGCAATCCCGATCAGACGCTGCCCCGCTCCACGATCCTTCTGCGCATCTGGGGGCCGGATTCCGAGATCGAGAGCGGCAATCTCGACAATTATATCCATTTCCTGAGACGCCGCCTGAAAACGGTACACAGCAGCCTGCATCTTGCAACCGTGCGCGGGATCGGATACCGTCTGGAACAAAATCCGCAGTCCGGCGCCTCGTCCCCGAAATGAGCCGCCTTATGCGCAGGCCCAGGCATGGAAACCAGCTGCTGACGCAGCACCTGAGCCGCGCGGCGGGCAGGAGGAAAAGCCGCCTCCTGCCCGATCCGGTCACCCCGGCGCGGCCCAAAAGAGAAATTCCGCCAGAAAAAGGAGAGTTCCATGTTCCGCCGTCTTCATATACAGCTTACTTTATTCTGCACCTTTATTACCGGTCTGATTCTCGTTCTCATGGTCTGCGTGTGCCTGCTTATTTCGGAGTCAGGCCTGCGGCAGCAGAGCCGCGCTTCCTTTTCTTCCAGTCTTTCTTCCCTGTATCAGGAGCTCGAGGACGATAATACGTTATCTCTGGAATGGCTCTCGCAGATTTCGCACAACTACGGAATTTTTCTGAGACTTACCGATCATGGCGTCCCTCTCTTTTATCAGCAGTTTTCCGGCGCGGCCGACAGCTCCGAGCTGTTCGACGCGGCATCTGCGATCGCCGCTTCGCAGTACGGAATCGATCCTGGCAGCGTCTCCCGCCCATCAGGCGGACTTACGCA
>CANQEC010000165.1 GCA_947594335.1 uncultured Lachnospiraceae bacterium | reverse complement strand
CCTCCCCGGTACCGACCGGAAAAATTTCCAGCAGCTCGGCACTATATCAGAAAAAAAACGGCTGGATCGACTTCAACTGTGGTAAACTGGTTGAGGGAACCTCACTGGAGGAACTTAGAAATCAGCTTTTTGACTACGTAATCGATGTCGCCTCCGGGTGGAAAGTCAAATCGGAGGAAGCTGGATTCCACGATATGGCGATTTTCAAGCAGGGAGTCACACTCTGATCTGCCGATAATTTCAGATTCTTAAGAAACAGGAGAAATGCTATGAATAAATTATCTTACCGCACCCTGGAAGAACAGGGATATGACGGCTACCTTTTAAAAGATGCTCCGGAGCGCGTGCTCCAGTTCGGGGAAGGAAATTTCCTGCGCGCTTTTGTGGACTATTTTATCGATGTGATCAATGAAAAAGAAGGCTTCAACGGAAAAGTCGTGCTGGTCCAGCCAAGAGCCAAACGGCCGGGAAGAACCGACCACGCGCAGATCATCAACGAGCAGGACGGCCTCTACACGCTGTACCTGCGCGGATTTGAAAATGGCCAAAAGGTGAATGACAGGCGGATCATCTCCTGTGTGAGCAGATGCCTGAACGCCTACAGCGACTATGAAGCGCTGATGGAATGCGCCTCCAACCCGGATCTGCGCTACATCACCTGCAATACGACCGAGGCCGGAATCACCTACGACCCGTCCTGCAGCTTCACCGATACGCCGCCATCCTCCTATCCCGCAAAGCTGACGCAGTTTCTGTACCGCCGCTATGAAAAATTCGGCACAGAATCAGGCAGGGGCTTTGTCATCCTTGCCTGCGAGCTGATCGACGACAACGGAAAAGAGCTGAAAAAATGCGTACAGCAGTATGCAAAACAGTGGGCGCTTGGAGAGGAATTTGCAGCCTGGCTTGACAGGGAAAACCTCTTCTGCTCCACCCTTGTAGACCGGATTGTCACGGGCTTTCCGAAAGGCGAGGCCGCCGCTCTTGCCGAGAAAAACGGCTATGAGGACGATATGCTCGATACAGGTGAGATTTTCGCTTTCTGGGTCATCGAAGGCCCGCAGTCTCTGAAAAAAGAGCTTCCATTTGCAAAAGCCGGCCTTCCGGTCCTGATCACCGACAATCACAAGCCCTATAAGCAGAGAAAGGTACGAATCCTGAACGGCGCGCACACCTCCATGGTCCTCGGCGCGTATCTGTCCGGCCAGGATATCGTGAGGGACTGCATGCACGATGAAGTGATCCGGAATTTTATGAATAAGACCATCTACGACGAGATCATCCCGACGCTCTCCCTGCCGAAGGAAGAATGCCTGGATTTCGCGGCCGCCGTGACAGAACGTTTCCAGAACCCGTTCATCGACCACGCGCTGCTGGCGATCTCTCTGAATTCCACCTCCAAATGGAGAGCCCGCGTGCAGCCTTCCCTGGAAGGTTATGTGGAAAAATTCGGAAAGCTTCCGATCTGCATCGCCGCTTCGTTCGCGTTCTATCTCGCGTTTTACCGCGGCACAAAGCTGACCGCCGACGGCCTCCTTGCGAAACGCCCGAACGGAGACAGCTACACAATCTCCGACGACCGCGATGTGCTTGAATTCTTCAGCAGCCACAAGGACGATTCTGCCGCAGAACTGGTTCACGCCGTCTGCAAAAACACCGCGTTCTGGGGGCGTGATCTGACAGCGATTCCGGGATTTGAGGAAAAAGTAACGGAACTGCTTTCCGATACAGAAGCAAAAGGAGCATATGAAATAATGAAGAGCTGCGGCAGTCCTGCCGCCCGCAGTTAAACAAAAAGACTTTCTCTTTTCTCCCTGCCCTGCTTCATCCAAAGAAGGCAGGGAGAAATGCGTCCCGATGAAATCATTGCCAAAACTCCTTTTTTATGATATGGTGAACGAAGAATCCGGCTAATCTATCGCGACAGTATAAAAGGAGTTTTCTATGAATATTTATGATATATCGGTACAGGCAGGAGTTTCCATTGCGACCGTCTCCCGCGTCCTCAACGGCAGCGACAAGGTCAGCCCGAAGACGCGCCAGAAGGTGCTTGACGTCATCGAGAAGAACCGGTATGTCCCCAACGCGTTCGCCCGCAGTCTGGGACTGAACACCATGTCCACCGTCGGAATCCTCTGCTCGGACTCTTCCGACGTCTATCAGGCACAGACAATCTATTATCTGGAGCGCGAACTGCGCAATAATTCGTATACCTCCATGCTCTGCTGCACCGGCTACGATCTCAGGCAAAAACAGGAATATCTTCAGCTGCTTCTCTCGAGAAACGTGGACGCCGTTTTTTTTATCGGCTCCCATTTTGTGGAAGCTTCCGCAAAAGGCAACAGCTACATTCTGAACGCCGCGCAGAAGACTCCTGTCTTTATTCTGAACGGAGAACTTACCGGTGAAAATGTTTATTCCATCCTGTGCGACGATTTTACCTCCACCAGAGAGATCACGGATCTGCTGTTCTCGCGCGGAAGCCGTATGCCGATCCTCCTCTACCGCACGCTCAGCTACAGCGGTCAGAAAAAAGTGCAGGGTTTTCTTAAATCATGTCAGGATCACGGCGTAGACAATACGGAAAAGCGCACCTTTTCCTGCCCGGGGCCGGTGGAAAACACCCGCCTGATCCTGCAGGCTGCCAAAGAACAGGGAGTCCTGTTCGACTCGGTCGTCGCCACGGATGATGAACTGGCCGTCGGAGCCGTCAAGTACGCCCTTTCCTGCAGTCTGCGTATCCCTGATGATTTTCAGATCACCGGGTACAACAATTCCGTACTTGCCACCTGCAGCACGCCGGAGATCACCACGCTCGACAACCGCGTCGAGTTCATGTGCGTGACCGCAGTCTCCCTGATGGTACAGATGTTCCAGAAACGGGATCTTCCGGCAAAAACCATGTTCTCCGGCAGCATTGTGGAACATCAGACGACGAGGCAGAATAAAAACAGCGGGCAGCCGTCTTAGGATTACCGGATTCCGGTATAAAATCTCCCAAAATGGCAGACCCGCAGGCAGTTTGTTTCAGTTTTCCCACACCCAGAGATTTCCGGGCTCATATTCCAGCGGCTCTTTTGTCAAAAACAGCAGCACACACGCATGCGGAGCAAGCGTCTCCGCATAAAAGCTGTCTGATCCGAGGGCCTTTCCTCCATATTTGCGCACATGCCAGCAGCTTTCTCCAAAAAGCTCCCCGAAACGAAACACAACCGTCAATGGTTTTTCCGTCGGATTAAGAGCGTACAGCAGATTGCCCTGCTTTAGCCGGTGTGTGATCACCAGCTCGTCCTTTCCCTTTCCGAAATACGGAAATTCCGGGCAGACCTTTTTTGCGCCGGGCATAATGAACCGCAGCAGCCTATTCCGCTCCTCTGCGATCAGATGCAGCGGATCGGAGGTCGTCACAATGCCTCCGGACAAAGCCTGCAGCAGCGCAAGGCTGCGTATTTCCTCTTCTCCAAGAAAGATGTTAAAATCCCTGGGAAGCACGGAATCCGGATCATTCTGCCAGTATATATTGTTAAAATAGCTGTCCGCGGACAGCTCGCGGATCATGTTGACCGGTCCGTATTCCCCTGCCCACTGCGCTCCGACATCCCCCGCAATGCGCATGCCGTCAACATAGCCGATGGACGGAAGGAACGGCGCGATGCAGCCGAGCAGATAACTCTCCTCCCCGATCGCCTCGCGGATCATCTGAAGCGTGTTCCGGTAAATTTCCACCGAGGTAAGATTCGCGTTATAGCGCTTCACCTTCGACGAATCATGCATATTCCAGAGCATGAAATCTGTCTTGAACAAAGAAAATCCCCACGATTTCAGCGCTGCGAAGACCTCCTTCAGATACTGCATCGCTTCCGGATGGCTGGTGTCAAGCACATAATAGTCGCAGTCCGGGTTTCCCCAGATCTTCGGTTCATTATAGCTTCTAAGCTGCACGACGGGATTCCCGTCCGGATCATGCAGAACCCAGTCGGGATGTTTTTTGTAAAGCTCCGACTGATCCCCCACAATGAACGGGCCGATCCAGATGCCCGGTTTGTACCCGGCCCTGATAATAGTCTCCGCCGCCTTTTTCAGCCCCTGCGGAAAATGGTGGTTCGGAAGCAGCCAGTCCCCCTGGCTTCGCGCGTATCCGGCATCCACCTGCACATACTGAAACGGAATGTTCTTAAACCCCGCAAGGTATTCCTCCAGCAGTCCCTGCGTAAGGTTCTGGTAAAGATAATACCAGCTGCACCAGTAAAACGCAGGCGGCTTTTCTGTCCGTGCGCCCATGCAGGCGGCAATCTCCCCCGCGCAGCGCTCCAGTCCCTGGTACAGCTCTTCCCCTTCGTAAAAGAAAAGCGAAGGCAGCTCCAGATCGCCCCGGATAGTTCCTTCCAGATTAAAGCCTCCCCAGACACACTCCGCCCCTTCTCCGAACAATGTCTCTTTTTTGCAGACGCAGTAACGGTTGATATAGTGTCTGTGATCCTTCGCGTAAACAAAAAGGGCTGCATCATCCCCGTATAAAGCCAGCAGACCGTTGGATTCAAGACGCCCGCCCGAAAGCCTGCGCGTGCCGGAAGGACCTTCCATCCCGAAGCCCTGAACAAAAGCATTCTCGGCTCCGCCGATTACCGCGCTGCCGACAGGCTCCACATCATGGATTCCTTCCAGGCCCCGAAGCCTGCATGCGACCGCAACCTCATCCGCTTCCTGACGAAAACACAGTTCCAGACTCCCGCGCTCCAGTTCGTATACAATCGAATCCTTCCCTGCATGAACGCGAAGCGGCGAAAGAGGAACTCCGTCGATCGACGGATATACGTTTGAAAGACGGATCTTCCCGCCGGAAATATCCCAGCTTCCATTGTCATGAAGTGTGTATTTCATTGCGTTTACCCTTTCTTTTTTCCTGTTTTTCCTGTAAAATAATTAACAGTATTTGAAATGTGACTGGAGGCAGAATCATGGATTATTCCAGCAATTACAGAATCGACGCAAATTTTCGCTGGCTGAAAGGCCGCGTCAAAGCCACAGAGGAGCTCTGTCTCTCGGAATGCGGGATCGAGCGGTGTACCCCGGATAAATCTTTCGGCCCGGTCGTACGGGAAGACTACCACGTTCACTTTATCCTCCACGGAGCGGGAACTCTGAAAATAGACGGGCAGTCCCACCAGCTTCGGCGCGGGCAGATTTTTCTGCTTCCGCCCGGCGCCGAGGTCTTTTACTACGCCGATCCGAAAGACCCCTGGCATTACGCCTGGATCACATTCGCGGGCACCCGGGCGGAATTTTTCCTTAAGAAAGCCGGGCTCTCGCGGGAATGTCCGGTTCGCGGCACATACGCCGATCCGGAGGAATTTCTCAAAATCATAGAAAAAATTCTGGACATTCACGAACTGACCATTGTCAATGAACTGACCAGGACTTCGCTTCTCTATAAAATCATCGCGCTCCTTATCAGCTCCCGGAACCAGGAAACAGACCGGCAGAAAAAAGCGGAAGCCTACGACTATTCGCCTGAAATTTACGTTAACTCCGCCCTGGAATACATCCGCGAGCATTACAATCACATACGCGTAAGTGACGTTGCTTCCTACATCGGCATCTCGCGATATTATCTTACACACATATTCAAGGACAGGATGCACGTCTCCCCGCAGGAATATATCGTCAGATACCGCATGGAACAAAGCAGCCGGCTCCTTTGCACGACCAGCCTGCCCATACAGGATATCGCGAAAAAAGCCGGCTATGAAAATCCACTGACATTTTCCAAAATTTTTAAAAATTACTATGGCCTGAGTCCCCGGAATTACCGGGAGAAAGCC
>CANQEC010000164.1 GCA_947594335.1 uncultured Lachnospiraceae bacterium | reverse complement strand
AAATGCCTATGTCACGGACTGGGAGCTGACAGGAAATATGCTTGCGCTGCAGAGAGTGGTCCGCGCCGAAAACGGCTATGAAAAGACGACGGAAGACCATATTGTGAGCACGAATGTGGAGGAAGATGTCATCTATGGAGTGACGACGCAGGTTTCGGACGTGAAGCAGACGGAGATACTGCTTCGTTTTGGAACAACTGTCTCGGAGAGAAATCCCCAGGTGGTGACAGGCAAGATTTATACGGGGGAGGAAGCCGGACGGATCGAGATTCCGGTAAATGAAAACGCGGAACAGCTCTATTATGTATATGCGGGCGGAAGTATGAACAGCCGCTACAGTTCTGCCGGACCGGCGATCCGCAAGGCCGACGAGGAAGTCGGCGTGGTAATCAACGGAAAGAAACAGTTTGTCTGGGAGCGGGGAAACAGAGGAACCACAAGCCTGATCAAGACGGAGAATGTGCCGGACGCGTTCCGGAAAGGGACGATGGATGTGGGGACGCTTGAGTCGGAGAGCGGATTTGAAATTCTGGATCTGACCGGATGCACGCTGGACATGGTGCTGTACTTTGTCGGGCAGAAGCGGCCGGTTCTGGCCAACACACCGCAGGGCGTGGTCACGATCGTGGGATACGATGAATATAATGTGATCCTGCTTGATCCAGGTGAGGAGGAGACGTATTACGGAGGTATGCAGGACAGCACAAAGCTCTTTGAAGAGGCGGGGAATCAGTTTATAACATATTTATGAAAGCTTAGTCTCTATGCAGAGCAGACGGCAGATTTACCTGCCTTCGGGCTATGCACGGAGACTGGGCCTTTTTACGTCAGTGAAGGCCCACGAATTGCTCCGTGCTCCGCACTCACGCAATTCTATATGCATTCGCAAATCGCCCTGCTCACAAAAGTTCGCAGGACTGTTTTGCTCATACATATGGGCGTCTCCTGTGCATTATCCCTGCGGCAGATAGCTCTGCCTTCGGGCTATGCACGGAGACTGGGCCTTTTTGCATAGTGCACAATTTTTTTGGAGGATGCGTGTGGATAACTTCAGCCTCAACAAAGAGTCCCTAAGTTATCCACAAAAGAATACGGGAAAATCCCCCGCAAAATAAACTTATGCACCAGTTTATCCACATTATCCACATTCTGGTGTGTGGACAGCAATGTTCATATTCCGAAGAAAAAGAACAGCTGTTTTGTGAAATATGTCGAACGCCGCAGTTTGCCGAATAAAAGAAAACACCGCGCTGATTCTGTCAGCGCGGCGCTTTTTTTATAAAGCTTTTTCCTCATTGCTTTATCAGGCGTTATTTTATGAACTTGAAAAAGCTGTGCCTGACTTTTATGACCAGTAGCGTACAACCTTCAGAGGCGTCTGATAATCGTAATTTGATATCTTAATGCCTCCGGCCGGGTAAGGCTGTGAATTGCTTGCGTGAACGATCTGCCCGTTTCCTATGTAGATCGCCACATGGTTCGCATAATCTCCGGATCCGTAGAAGAGGAGATCTCCCGGTCTCATATCGTCCGTCGATACGACATATCCCTGCGCGTATCCCTTCTTGATATACGAGGAAGAAGGACCGTGCATCTGGTCATTGGCCACACGGAGCAGCTGGATATTGAAATTCGCGAATACGGTCATAACGAAACCGGAGCAGTCCGCGCCCTTTGTCAGACTTGTCCCTCCGTAGACGTAGGGATTGCCGACATACTTCAGAGCGAAATTCGCGATCTGCGTGCCGAGGTCGTTGTTGGAAATCTGAGTGCTTATCTCATTGACGACCACGCCCCGGGAATCGATCGTGTACTGCATCGGGCCGACGACGATCGAAACGGAGATGGCAAGCTTTCCGTCGGGATAGAAATAATATTTGGAACCGCTGATCGTCTGAATACCGGTCTGCATGACGCCGCTTCCGTTGAAGTAGTATTTGCTGCCGGAAATCGTCTGCCAGCCGGTGACAGGCTTTTCATTGGAATCGTAGTAATATTTGTCGTCGCCAAGGGTCACCCATCCGGTCTGTTTGGACCGTTTCGTGAGAACCCCGTCCTCGCCGGCATAATAATTGCTGTCGATCCAGGTATTGGTCGCCATGATGCCCGAGCTCAGGAAATAATAAAACTTGCCGCTGATCTTGACTTTTCCTTTTGCGGCTTTGCCGTTCGGCAGGAAGTAATAAGTATTGCCGTCGATCGTCTTGAGCTTTTTCGTGACCTTTTTGCCGTTTTCATTGAAGTAATAAACGGAATTGCCGACCGCATTGATCCCTGTCAAAAGCTCGCCGCTGTTGGAGGCATAGCAGTTGTTGCTGGAAACCCATTTATTCTTCTGCATAACGCCCTTTGCATTAAAAAAGTAAAGATTACCGTTGATCTTAACCTTTCCGGTCTTTTTAATGCCGGTGGCCGGATCAAGATAATAGGTGGAGCCGCTGATCGTCTTAAGACCAAAAGCGCTCGAACCGTCCGCAGTCAGATACCGGTTGTCCACCCATTTGTTTTTCTGCATGACGCCGTTTTTGTTCAGATAGTAAAATTTCCCGTTGGATTTCAGCCATCCGGTCTGACGGCTGCCGTCTGATTTTAAGAAATAAGTCTTGCTGCCGACGGTAATCCATCCAGTCTGCATGATCCCTTTTGAGTTAAAATAATACCACTTCTGATTGATCTGCTTCCATCCGGTCACATAGCCGGGAGAAGCCTTCTGCGTATATTTTTTGCCGGCAGCTGTATTTACCCACGCAGCATTTGCCGTCAGGACTGGAGAGGTGAGGACCAGGAGTCCCGCCAGAGACAGCAGAATTAATAGCTTTCTTTTCTTATTCATGTCTGAGTTCCTCCCAAATAAAATTACAAAATCTTTACATGTTTTACTTAAAATACTAACTTATAATTAACAAAAAGTCAACAAGACGGAAGGATATTTAATAATTTTTTTCATGCTCAAACCCGCGCAGGGGTTGACTTTTCCCCGATTTCTGAGAAAATAAAGGGCGGTCATATCCTGTAAAACTGTGGGCACGGCAGGCGGGATGAAAACTATATGCAGCAGGCGGTGCAGCCATACTCTGCCGGGTGTAAAAGGAAGCGGGCGGTGCAGCCATGCTCTGCCGAGTGCAAAAGGAAGCAGGCGGTGCAGTCATACTCTGCCGGGCAGAAAAAAGAAACGGAGGAGAAAACGGATGAGGCTGAGGAATATCCCGGGTTCGAGGGAGGAAATCGCCCGGAGCCGGTACGTGATACATGAGGATGTCATGAAGGAAAAGCGCGGGCGCTGGAAAGAAGTGTTTGGAAACGATCATCCGCTTTATATAGAAGCAGGAATGGGGAAGGGCAGATTTATCACCGAGATGGCTGTGCGTCATCCGGAATATAATTTTGTCGGGATCGAAAAATATTCGAGCGTGCTTCTGCGCGCCGTGAAAAAAAGAGAAGAACAGCCGGAACTGGAGAATCTTTTGTTCCTGCGCATGGATGCGGAGGAGCTTCCGGAAGTGTTCGGGACAGAGGAAGCGGCGGGGATCTACCTGAATTTTTCCGATCCCTGGCCGAAGGACCGCCACGCGAAGCGCCGTCTTACGAGCAGGGAATTTCTGGCCCGGTATGATAAGATCCTCGCGAAGGACGGCAGAGTGGAATTTAAGACGGATAACAGAGGACTGTTTGAGTTTTCGCTGGAGGAAGCGAAGGAATCAGGATGGATTGTGGAAGCCTGCACCTTTGACCTTCATAATGACGAAGAGATGATGCGGGAAAATATTATGACGGAGTATGAAGAACGCTTCTCCCGGATGGGCGAACCGATCTGCAAGATGATAATCCGCCGGGAGAGACCTTTCGGAGCAGACGGCGCCTGACGGAAAAATGATGATACAGCGGGCCCTTTGCGGCATATGATAGAAAGAAGCTCCCGGCCAAAGGAGAAACCCGATGAAAAGCAGAAGGATGTTCAGTGCGCTTGACCGGATGACTTCCGGGATGCAGAAAACGAACAGGAGGACTGTGCGTTTCAGAAATTCGCTGGATGAGGTAAAAAAGCAGATTGATCGGATCTGTGCAAAAAAAGAAAAGAGCAAAACGAAAGACAGCCGTATCTGATAAAGATACGGCTGAAAAATTCTGTGGGAACGGAAAACGGCTGTCAGGCCGGGGATATCGAATGGCTCAGTCATCCAGCTCGTAGGAACCGAGCGCTTTCTCAATGTGCGCTTCCGAAATATGGCGCCGGTTGAGGCGGAACTGAAGATAGCGGTCGATAAGATAGCTGAACACGGCCACAACGGGCACGCCCAGGAACATGCCAAGCACTCCGGCGATGGAACCGCCCACGATGATGGAAAAAATGATCCACAGAGGCTTGATTCCGGTGGAATTGCCGAGGATCTTCGGCCCGAGGATCAGTCCGTCGAACTGCTGGAGGCAGAGAATCATAATGGCGAAGATCAGGGAATCGACCGGTTTGATAAACAAAAGGATCAGGATTCCGGGCGCGGCGCCGATAAACGGTCCGAAATAAGGGATCATATTTGTAACGCCGACGATGAGGCTGATCAGAGGCGCGTAGTCCATGCCAAAGATCATCATCAGGAAAAAGCAAAGGATTCCTATGATAGAAGAGTCGATGAATTTTCCGACGACAAAACTGCTGAACAGGCGGTTGCACTCCGTGAGGATCTCGTGGGCGACCGGAATGTATTTTTCCGGCATAAACGCATAGATAATGCGCCAGCAGGAACGCATAAGACGCCGCTTGTCGTACAGCATGTAGACAGACACGATGATCGTGATCAGCACGTTGATGATCCATGAGGCGATCGACATGGAAACGGTATAGATCGTCGGAACCATATTGGTGATCATGGACCGGATCGCGCGGATCAGATCAGGAATTGTATCATTCAGAGGTTTTATGACGAAATCCCAGTTCATGTCCGGGAAACGTTGCTGCAGATATCCCAGCTGTTCAAGCATGGTATCGTATGCGTGCGGAATATAGTTCGCAAAGTCCATGGCGTTGGTGATCAGTTCAGGTACGACGTACGTGACAATAACCGAGATAAATCCAAGCACGATGATGTAGGTGATCAGTATGGAAAGCACCGTGTGCGCTGAATGCTTCAGCGGAAGCCCGGTCTTTTTGATGATCTTTCCGAACAGCCGGTAGAACATGTGAACCATGGGATTCAGAATATAAGCCAGCAGAGCGCCGAATACAAACGGACTCAGAACGGCCAGAACCTGCCTGATAATCTCCCGCGTACTTTGAAAATCAATGATCGCTTTGATGATCGTGACTGTGATAATCGCCATGATCGCGGCGTAGATGCAGATTGTAAAATACTGGCTGTTCTTAATAAAGCGCTGACCCTCGCTGCGCTGCGCCGTATCATTTGAACGAGAAGAAGCAGAAGGTATTTCAGGAGCAGAGACCGTTTCCTGACTGGCGGTTCCGGTTTCTTGGAACGGCGGCGCTTCTTTTCTGGCAGGAGCAGCGCTCGCCGGAGTTGAGCGTTTCATGTGGCAAAATCCTTTCCTGTTTATTTCTGTGGGCAGGGAAAAAGCAGTTTCCTGCCCGATTGATTCATGAACCTATTATAAAATGTTTTTCCAGTTGTTGCAAGTAAAGCAAAAACGAAAAACCTTAAAATTAGCGAAAGAAAATTGTTTCGATAAAAAAACAAAAAAACCGGGAAACAAGACTTGCAATTTAAAAAGGTTTGTATTATAATCTTCCATGTCGCTTGGGGAGAGCAAGCCAAAGCGGCGGACAAATAAATAGAAGCGCGATTAGCTCAGTTGGTAGAGCACCTGACTCTTAATCAGGGTGTCCAGGGTTCGAGCCCCTGATCGCGCA
>CANQEC010000163.1 GCA_947594335.1 uncultured Lachnospiraceae bacterium | reverse complement strand
CCGGAACATCTGGCAGCGTTCAAGGTCGTGTATGGAGAAGCGATCCGCACCGTGCGGTCCGGTCTTGACAAATATTTCCCGGATATGCCGGTTTCCGGAAAACAGGATTTTATCTACACGTTTTTCCCGTTTATGTTCGGCATCTACCCATACACGTTTGTCACGGCAAAACAGAGGACGGCGATGGAAGAAGCAGATGTCAACTATGTATTCATGACGATTTATGAGATTACATTCAACTGTGTGAAAAGATTGTTGAACTGAGGATGCGCCTGATTATGTTATCCGCAATGTGGAAGATCATCAATAAGCGAATCCGAACAAAAAATATTTGACGAGGAGGAAAATAAAATGGAAAAGATCACTCAGACTGCAGGCAGAAATCAGCTCGGCGATTTTGCGCCGGATTTTGCTCAAAGAACTGGCACGGGGCCGCGCCGGACAGCTGGGAATGTATTGCGCAGCCTCAGCCTGCTGCTCATGCTTGCGCTTGTTTTGGGACTTGCGGTTCCATCGGCAAATGTCGCGGCGGCGGGCAAAGCGAAAAAGAAGAAGGTGCTGGTTGCGTATTTTTCAGCAACCGGTACGACAAAAGCCGCCGCAAAGAAGGTTAAGAAGGCAACTGACGGTACTTTGTATCAGGTCAAAGCCGCGGATCCCTATACGGCCGCAGATCTGGACTACAACAAGAACTGCAGGGCAAACAGAGAACAGAATGATAAAAACGCCAGACCAAAGATAAAAGGCAAGGTCAAAAATATAAGAAAATATGATGTGATCTTCCTGGGCTACCCAATCTGGTGGGGGAAGGAACCAAAGATTATCCGCACATTTCTGGAATCGTATAACCTGAAAGGAAAGAAGATCGTGACATTCTGCACCAGCGGAGGAAGCGGAATTTCCGGAAGCATGAAAGAGGTAAAGCAGTCTGCGAAAGGCGCGAAAGTAATAAAAGGAAAGGATCTGACAGATTTATCCTATAATCAGGTCGCAAAATGGGCGAAAAGTAAAATGTAGAAAGTATGAGGTGAAATTTCAAAGAAGTGTGCGATTTTCATGATGAGCATGATGAGATATAGGAGAAACTTATGACAAATCGTAAAATGATGGAAATTGCCATGCGACAGTCCGCAGAGGACATCGGATGTTGCGCGGAGGCTTTTAAGTCCGATAAAAATGTCATTCTTGACTTCAGACTGGGGAAGAATGCCCGCAAATATCTTAAGGAGCCAATCACCTGTAATTTCGTTTCCTATGGAAATAACGTCGTGGCGGCCTCCATAAGCGAGACTATGGATGTGGTATCCGAGTATGTGGGGAAATTTGAATTTTATCATTGTTTTGAAACGCCGAATCTTCACTGGCTGAACGAGCGCCTGATTGCGAAAGGGCATAAAATATGTTTTATGGCTGAATATTATCTTCCAGATATCAATCGACATCCGGATTTTTCCTGCGCTTATGAAACACGTATACTGAAGCAGGAGGATTTCAGGGAGTTATATTTGCAGGAATGGAGCAATGCGCTTTGCAGCGATCGTCGGCATTTGGATGTTCTTGGCGTTGGCGCTTATGAGGGAAACAGGCTGATCGGGCTGGCTGCCTGTTCTGCCGACTGTGAAGATATGTGGCAGATTGGGGTGGATGTTCTGCCCGAATACCGGCGGCGGGGAATCGCCTGCGCGCTGACAAGCGCTCTCGCAAAGGAAATCATAAACAGAGAGAAGGTACCGTTTTACTGTACGGCGTGGTCTAATGTCAGGTCAGTCAGAAACGCGGTTAAGAGCGGATTTGTTCCCGCCTGGGTGGAAATGACGGCGAAGCCTGCGGTAATCGTTGATAGAATGAATTTGTGAATTGACTATATCTGCAGAGGAACTTAAGAGGCGTTGCGGCCCAGACTACGACGGCGTGAATGGAAGCTGAATTTGGCTTGACAGATTATTTTACCATATGGTACAATTAGGCCAATAAATGAGAGGGGTGAAAAGATGAGGAGATAATTTACTTTTGATTGCATGAAGATAAGATGATTTCATGTTGCCAAAAGTGGATTATGTTCTCATAACCGCTCTCTTTTTGTTGACAGAATAAAAGATCACAGGAGCTCCCTGTATGGTTATGACGCGTAATGGAACTGTTTGGTGACGAACGGTTCTTTTTTTGTGGAACCGCAGAAGGGAGAGAGTGCATTGGCACAGATACTTGTGGATCATTTGACGTTTGCCTACGAGGGCAGCTTTGACAATATTTTTGAGGATCTTTCTTTTTCCGTTGACACGAACTGGAGGCTTGGTTTTCTGGGGCGGAACGGAAAAGGAAAAACTACATTTTTAAACCTGCTATTGGGTAAGTATGAGTACAGCGGAAGTATTACCACATCTGCCGCATTCGATTACTTTCCCTATTCGGTCACCCAGGGGCAGATGCAGCTTCCGGCCGCGGATCTTCTGGAAGAGTGGAAGGCGGGCTGCGAGCTGTGGCGCGTTCTTGTGGAGCTGGATCAGCTTCGGGGAAACGCAGAGATTTTGTACCGCCCGTTTCGCACGTTAAGTCCGGGTGAGCGCACGAAGGTCATGCTGGCGGTTCTGTTTTCCGGCGAGAATGATTTCCTGCTGATCGACGAGCCGACGAATCATCTGGATCAGGCATCCAGAGAGAATGTAAAGGATTATCTGGCATCGAAAAAAGGCTTTATTCTGGTGTCCCACGACCGTGATCTGCTGGATGCCTGCACGGATCATGTGCTGGTGCTGAACAGGAAGAGTATTGACGTACAGAATGGCAATTTTTCTGTCTGGTGGGAAAATAAACAGCGCAGGGATCAGTTTGCGCGTGCGGAGAATGAAAAGCATGTAAAGGAGATCGGAAAGCTGAAGCAGTCTGCGGCGCAGAAGGCGCAGTGGGCAGACCGAAATGAACGGACAAAGATCGGGTTTGATCCCGTGAAGGAACATGACCGTTCCAAAGGCACCCGCGCATATATTGGCGCGAAAACGAAGAAAGCGCAGAGCCGGGTTTCGCAGATGCAAAAAAGGATTGAGCGGGAGATTGAGGAAAAAGAAGGGCTGCTTGCCGATCTGGAGGAACCGGCGGAGTTGAAGCTGATGCCCCTGCGTCACCATAAGGAACGGCTGATCCATGTTCGGGAGCTTAGCGCTGCCTATGAAGGAGCGGCCCGCCCGGCATTTTCCAATCTGACCTTCGACCTGATGCAGGGAGAGCGGACAGCGCTGTGCGGAGAAAACGGATGTGGAAAATCCACCCTGATCAGGCTGATTTTGCAAAAAGCAGGTATGGGAAAAGAAGCTCAGAAGACGTGCGCTTTGCCGGGAAGGCAGAAAAACGGCATGAACGCGGGTTTTCCGGTGATGAAATCCGGCGTCTGCGAGACGGCGGCCGGGCTGGTAATTTCTTACATCAGTCAGGATACGTCCATGCTGAAGGGCAGCATTCAGGCATTCTGCAGGGCGCGCAGTCTGAATGAAAGCCTGTTCTGCGCAATTCTGCGGCAGCTCGATATGGAACGGGTACAGTTCCTGAAAAATATGGAGGATTATTCCGAGGGCCAGAAAAAGAAGGTACTGATCGCGGCGAGCCTTCTCACTCCCGCGCATCTGTACATCTGGGACGAGCCGCTGAACTATATCGACGTTTTTTCGCGAATGCAGATCGAAAAACTGCTGCTTGCATATCAGCCGACCATGCTGTTTGTGGAACATGATGTACGCTTCCGCGAGCAGATTGCCACGAAGACAGTAGAGTTTTAATGAGTGCAGCTATGTGTAAAGAGCAGGGGAATAATAGAAAAGGCGAAGCGAGGTAAAAGAGATGAATGAATTACAAAGAGCGATAGAAGAAATTACGCATCAAAGCATCACTTTCCCGGAGAAAGCTTTCCGGATAATAGAAAAGAACAGAGAAGAAGCAATTTCGTATCTGAGGGCTTCGGTGGAGTATGCATTGACCAAAAGAAATGAGATTGAAGAAGGATATCAGCTTCATTTTTATGCACTGTTTCTGTTGGCTCAGTTTCAGGACAGGGGATTTTTCCCTAAAATTATAAAATTTGTTTCCATGCCGGAGGATGAATTGGATTATCTTATTGGGGACTGCGTTACATCGGGTTTGCGGGATATCCTGTACAATACCTATAACGGCGATAAGGAACTGCTGAAAAAAACAGCCAGAGATGACGCGATCGGCGAATTTGTCCGGGCAGCGGTACTGGATGTTATGTGTCAGTTGTACCTGGACGGTATTATAAAAGAAAGTGAGTGGAAATCATTTTTAAAGCGAAGCGTGTATGACGCGCAAGAATATAGTTATTTTTGTGATGCAGCAGCATATCTCATATGCCGCTGCCATTTCGCCGATATGCTTCCCGAGATACGTTATCTGTTAGATCATGGTCTTATGGATGAAAGCGTTATGGGAAAATATGATTCCTGTGTCGATATGATGTTTGATTATCAAAAAGATGAACGATTATGTGAATCTTCTGTAAATGCTGCCGATACTCTTAGGCATTGGGCGATGTTTGAAGATAATTCAGGATCCGAAGCATCGGAAAAGTCCAGAAAGGATTTCGAAAAAATGCTCCGCGCGATGAAAAGGGAATTTCATCAGCCTGCTGTAATAAAAAAAATCGGGAGGAATGACCCCTGTCCTTGTGGGAGCGGCAAAAAATACAAATTTTGTTGTCTGAATAAGCCAAAAGATGCGCTCGATGCAGTCGAAAGTCCTCAGGAGCGGCAAAAATGGCTGAAGGATTATCCATATACCGGGAAAGAGCGGATAGAAGGAAGAATATATCTGGAAGATTTTTATGACCCGCTGAGTATAGAAATTGATAAGATTCTTTATTTAGGGTTGATGAATCGCCCGGGGCCTATCTGGGAACGGGATGAAAAGGCAGAGGAACAGCGCGCGAAAAAGTATCTGTATCTTGCTTATCAGAAATGTGCTGAGAGAATAGAGAGAGAACAGATATCATCTTTGGCAGTGTATGATGAGAAATATAGCATTCATTATTTTTGCAGAGAATGGATTCCCGAGCTGCTCAGACTTCTGCAGAATGTTCATGAAAGGGAAATATATCAAGAGGTCAGGAAATGGTACAAGGCGTATAGTGCAAAATAGGAGAGAATTTTTATGAAACATGAATGTAAGATTACCGTTCTGGAGAAGAAATGTTTTCCGGATTTGCAAGAGAAATATTTAGCTGATCCGAAGTCCGGACCGTGCCCATTCTTTAAAGTGGGAGATACATTTTTACTAAAACGCACTCCGCAGCAGGATGATTTCTATCACCTGATGAATGGGAAATTCTGCGGCGAAGCCTGGGATGCTATAAGCCGTTATGTTTACACAGCCCTTCAAGGCGGCTCAATTATGAGAGGTTGGACGAATGATGACCGAATGATGATCGCCTGCTGCAATGACGGGACAAGACCTGTGATATTTAAGATTGAACGGGTCGATATTCCGGAAAGCGAGGAAGAACAGGCGTGGCTTGAAAAACAGGATTTCAGCCATTCAGCTGAGGACGCCTATACGGGTTGATTCTGCAGATTAAGTTTGACGGGCGGCTGCTGACGGCAGAGTAACAGATAAAGTAACAGATAAAGTGACAGATAAAGTGACAGATAAAGTGACAGATTGATAGGTTTAATGATAATGCCTGTTATCAGCCATACAGCCGATGACAGGCATTTGATTGTTGTCGTGAAAAAATTTTGAAAAAACTCTTGACCCTCACGGAACGTCATGGGATATGCTGATACTGCCAAAGGAGGATGATGTCAAATGAGAACAGTGAAAGAAGTATCCAAACTGACAGGTATCAGCGTGCGCACGCTGCACTATTATGATGAG
>CANQEC010000162.1 GCA_947594335.1 uncultured Lachnospiraceae bacterium | reverse complement strand
TCGCGCGCAACGTCCTGATCATCCGCAGAGGAAAAGGCACCTACATTGCCAGCCATCCCGGAGAAATCGAAGACCCGCTTGGATTCGCCTACTATGATAATCAGCTCCTGCTGGCAAAGGATCTGATGGAAGTCCGCCTGCAGATTGAACCATGGGTAGTCACGATGGCCGTACAGAACGCCACGAAGGAAGATCTCGCCGAAATGTGGGAAAAATGCCATCTGGTTGAGAATGACATTCTCGCAGGGCTTAACCATCTCCCGAACGATACCAGGTTCCATACCGCCATCGCAAAATGCACCCATAACATGGTAGTTCCCAAGCTGATCCCGATCATAACCTACTCTGTAGGGCTATTCGGTTCCCTAAACGGCAATTCGCTCCGGGCGGAAACAATCGTCGGCCATCGGGCCATAGCGGAGGCCATTGAAGCCCGCGATACAGAGCGGGCTGTCAATGCCATGCAGCAGCATCTGCTGGTAAATAAAGCAGAGCTGGAATCTATTGAACAAGAAACCATGAACGATAGCGACGAAAATGATGAATGATAAAATCAGGCGGACTCAGACAATACTGTGAAACTCATGCGTCTTGTTCGCCTCTTTCCTCGTCTTCTTGTACCAGTAATAATCCCCCTGTCCTTTTCCGTAATTCTGAATTTCGACATCGACATCATAGTACCAGGTTACGCCGTTGACCACGGCATAATTCCAGGCATGTCCCGCGCGCGTGCCGTTGCGGTTCAGATAATAGCCGCTGCAGATCCCCGCATCGACGCCGACATGCTTGCAGAGCAGCGCAAAAATATCCGCATGGTCATTGCAGACGCCGCTTCTCGTCTTCATATGCTGCTCAAGCGAATACCCCACATCGTAGGAATACAGAACCTTCTGCTTCTTATAGCTGCTAAGCGAGCTTTTCCCGTATTTCTTTATCTTCGAGGCGAGCTTCGTCGTATTGTAATATACCTTGCGCTTCTCAGTTGAATCATAATGAATATGTTTAAAATGGGTGGTCATATAGTGGTAAATCTTCTTTACCTTCTGGTCCGCGGAGGTTGACGATTTAATGCCCGCCTCTTTTATCATACAGTCCGCTATATAATCGATCGTATTGTCTCCCGTATAGATCGGAAGCTCCTTCGCCTTGGCCATCCCCTTTGTGCCGGCCGGAGTCTTCGACGATACCTTAAAGCTTTTTTTGACTGACGCCGGCTTTACATTCTTCGCAAACTTCTCTCCGTCCGACTTTTTATAGTAATAATATGCCTCCACCTTGTATTTTCCGTCCGGAACATACGCGCCGGACTTGACGCCCGCCTCGTTCTTCTTTGAGGCTTTTCCATTCCAGCGCAGTCTCACATAGCCTCCGTTGTTCGCGTCATACGTTTTCTGGTAGACATACTTTCCCTTTGAGTTCAGAATCCGAATCCGGAATTTCAGGCTCCCCCACATATTCCATGCTTCATAGGAAAGGTTTGCCTGGATCGGCATATAAGCGCTGCTGCCCGGATGGAATCCCTTGGAATTCACGGTCAGATACAGATTGTCAACGGACAGATTCAGCATATGCGCGATAATCTGATAGGAAACGCCAGCGCTCCGAACCTCTCCTTCCCAGTTATACTGAAAATTCAGATACTGATAAGAATAACTGCTGTCCGAAAATTTGATGCCCTTCTCATAGACAAGACTGTCCGCGACAATGATCTCCGGATTCAGAACCTCTACAGATACGCTGACCGCGGCATTCTTTTTCTTCACCAGAAGATCCAGCGCTTCATTATCCAGCTCAAAATCATAGCCGTATCCCCAGTAACTGTCCTCCGACGCGTAGACCGCCGCCTCGGCCGTATAGTCCCCCGACTTCGCCGTGATTTTCATCACCTTCGTTCCATCCGGCGCGGCGCCTGCCCTTTGAGGAAACAGCGCCAGACCAAACAGAAAGATCATGACTGCCAATAAGTTCCTGTACTGTGTTTTCATACAAATTCTCCCTCCTGCTGTTTTTTATACCGTGAACTCAATCCGGCGTCCCGTCCTTTTGTAGCGGTAATACCGCACGCCCGCCGCATCCATCATTCTCTTTGAAGCAATGACCGACGGCGTGTCATGATATTTGTCCTCATCATACACAACCGTTTTGATCCCGGCCTGAATGATCGCCTTCGCACATTCATTGCAGGGAAACAAAGAGACATACAGCTTGGCCCCTTCAAGACTTCCGCCCCGGTAATTGAGGATCGCGTTCAGCTCGCTGTGTACCGTGTAGAGATACTTTGTGTTCAGTTCCTCGCCGTCCCGCTCCCATGGAAACTCATCATCCGAACACCCGATCGGCAGCCCATTGTAGCCCATCGACAAAATCTTGTTGTCGCTGCTCACAATACAGGCCCCCACCTGCGTGTGCGGATCCTTCGAGCGCAATCCCGCGAGATACGCGACACTCATAAAATATTCATCCCACGAGATGTAATCAGTCCTTTTCCCCATAAAAATCCCTCATTTCCTTTTGCCGCGCGCAGCGGCACAATCAGCAGCAAAAAACTTATTTTCTTTATGCCTCTGGCTCTGCTTTTTGTCTTCACACTGCCTGTCATTTCATTTGCCGCATACGACAGTATTTCCCGCTTCAGATCCGGTCAAATATTTATTCCCCGCCTGTCTGACCTGCTGCAAAATCAGGTCACTTACGATAACCGTTCCTTCCCAGATACTCCAGAAGTCCCTCGCAGCCCTCAATAAGATCATCATACGTCTCATCAAAATTTCCGGTATACCACGGATCCGCGATATCACGCCCCGAGCCCGCAAACGACAGCAGCTTATATACCTTACCGTCAGGATCTCCCCTCAGCATCCGGTTAAGATTCCGGATGTTCCAGGTATCCATGCCGATAATATAGTCAAACTTTGCGTAATCGCTCCATGTGATCTGTCTCGCCCGGTGCGGCACCAGCGGAATCCCCACCTCGCGCAGCTTCCGGACCGTGCCCCTGTGCGGGGGATTGCCGATCTCCTCCGTGCTCGTGGCGCAGGAATCAATCAAAAACTGATCCTGCAGCCCTCTCTTTTTGACCATGTAGGTGAAAATGCTCTCACACATCGTGGAGCGGCAGATGTTGCCGTGACAAACAAAGAGTATTTTAATCATTCCATTTCTCCTCATTTATGAATATTTTTCTGAAACTTTCATCATTGTATCCTCCCAGTGGAAACATTTACCGGTCATCACACAGAAAGGGCACAAAATATACCGGAAGATAAGACAGACCATCCTTTTTCTCCACGTCCTTCTGGGAAACGATATAGCCATCCTTGACATGCTTTGAATACCTTTTCATAAAAACCGAAATGGATTCATGCTTTCCTGTCCCTGACGATTTTACCTCTATTGCAGACAGTTTTGTACCATGAGAAATCAGAAAATCAATTTCATAACAATGGGTGCTTCCTCCCTTTTCCCACGTATGATAATATAATTCCCTGCCGGAAGCTGCCAGCATCTGCGCCATAAGATTCTCATACAGATATCCCAGATTTGCAGGAAGTTTATCCGACAGCAGCTTTGCATAGATTTCATTTTCTGCCGCAGTCCGATCCATAAACATTAAGGTGATGAGCAGCCCCGTATCCGCAATATACAGCTTATAACTGTCCAGACTCTTCGTAAGCGGAAGACTGATTCCCGGATCTGTCGTATTATAAGAAGGCAGCACCGTCTTTGAATCGATCAGGTCATACATAAGCCGCTCGTCTTTTGAAGTCTTCCTCTTGTTCAAAGCCGCCGATATACGGTATCTCTTTGTCCCTTTCGATAACTGCGCCGGAATCGAATGATACATTGCCGATAATCTTCCCGACGGATCAATTTTTTTGAAATCCTCTTCATACAGGTAAATGATCTGACGTTTCACCTGATCAATTTCAGAAAAACTGTTTCCTCCGACATATGCCTCTACTGCCTGAGGCATGCCTCCGACAGCCATATAGATCCGGATGTCCCGCATAAGTTTTCTGTTCACCTGCTGACCAACACTTTTATGCGTTCTATACAGGCTTTCAAGCATTGCATAATTTTTTCCGGTCGCACCGCAGAATTCTTCGTAATCCATCGGGTAAATCTGTATCCGCATCTCCTCAGATGGTATCAGGATATTTTTTACATTCTTCCTGATTGAGATCAGCGATCCGGTCTCAATATAATGATATCTTCCATCTTTCACCAGATGCTTGATCGCCTGCCTCGCCTTCGGATACAGCTGCACTTCATCAAAAATGATCACCGATTCATGTACATACAGATTTTTCCCGGTCACCGCCTGCAGACGCAGAAAAAACATATCCAGATCGTGAATATCATCGAAGCATGACAACACCCCGTCAGAAACCATCGAAAAATCAATCAGAATATATGATCTGTATTCCGTCTCCGCAAAATGCTCCGCGATCGTAGATTTCCCGACACGCCTCGCACCCTCCAGCAAAACTGCGTATTTGTCCGCATAATTCTGCTTCCACTCCAGCAGCCCGTCATAGGCTTTCCTTTTGAAATACATGAAACGTCCTCCAATCCAATATGACAATAACACATTCTGTGCATTTCTTCAAGATTGCAAGTGCGCTTTTTGTGTAATACTTCAAAATTATTTGGATCTATTTTATGCATTTCTTCAAAGTATGCTTTATTCCTCTGGCACTGCACATTTTATGCAATTTCCGATTATCACCGACTGATAGGACAGATGACGTATGGCAACAAACAATTTTTCGATATCAGACAGCTGAATCCCTGTCTTTGAAAGCGCTGCCTCTCAATAAGGGAGGTTTTTGATATACTTTAAAGAAAAATCGAACTTGCATTTTGGAAATTTTAGCCGTAAAATATTTGTCGGACAAAATAGTCACAGTCCGCTTTCCCGCAGATCATGAACCGGATGCTGTTCATTGATGATAACAGAATAACAGAAAAGTTGATATAACATCGGAGGGTAAGTCGTTCATGAAATGACGAGCTGGATAAGATGTCAGGTTGAAATGCCTGTTATCTTATCCAGCTTGTTTTGGCTGCGAGAACTTCTTTCGGATTTTTGTGACGAGACGGGTGCTTCGGCATCAGAGAGGAGAGGATCATGAAAAACAATCAGGATTTTACTCAGGGAAAAATTCTTTCGCCGCTGCTTCGCTTCGCAATACCGGTTCTGTTTGCGCTTTTTCTGCAATCATTATATGGCGCGGTGGATCTGCTGGTAGTCGGAAAATTTGCAGATGCGGCGGACGTATCAGCTGTCTCTACCGGGTCGCAGATCATGATGACCCTGACGGGTCTGGTAAGCAGCTTCGCGATGGGAACTACCATTTTTATCGGGCAGAGGATAGGAGAAAAAAGACCGGAAGAGGCAGGGCGGATCGTCGGAAGCGGGCTCCTGTTCTTCCTTGCGGCCGGCATAGTCCTGACAGTGCTGATCCCGACAGGGGCGAGATCTCTGGCGCTTATCATGCACGCTCCGAGGGAAGCGCTTTCTCTTACAACCGCGTACATCCGTATATGCGGAGCAGGTTTTGTTGTGATTATTGCCTACAATCTGATCGGCAGTATCTTCCGCGGCCTGGGTGACTCCGGGACGCCGCTGTTTACCGTTGCGATCGCCTGCGCCTGCAATATAGCGGGGGATCTCCTGCTGGTAGCCGTTTTTCACCTTGGGACGGCAGGAGCGGCGATCGCCACCGTCTTTGCGCAGATGGTCAGCGTCATTATTTCTTTCCTCCTGATTCGACACAGAAAACTGCCGTTTTTGATGAACAGAAGCATGATACGATGGGACAGAAGTATCATCAGGAAAATATTCCGGCTGGGTGCGCCGATCGCGGTGCAGGATCTTCTGGTCGGGATA
>CANQEC010000161.1 GCA_947594335.1 uncultured Lachnospiraceae bacterium | reverse complement strand
CCGCTTACGTGTTTGTGGAGATCAACACGATCTCGGCCTGCGGCCTGATCATGATTAAACAGAATGGGCGGACGATCGAGGCCGCCACGCGCTATATGATCATGAGCCTTCTGGGTTCCGGTATGCTGCTTCTCGGCATCTGCTACCTCTACGATGTGACGGGACATCTGCTGATGAGCAATATCAAGGAGCAGGTGCAGATCATTCATCAGACGGGACAGTACCATGTGCCGCTCCTCGTGGCGGTGGGTCTGATGTCCGTCGGACTTGCGATCAAGAGCGCGCTGTTTCCGTTCCACGCGTGGCTGCCCGACGCGTATGGGTATTCCACAGTGTCGTCGGCCGCGATTCTGTCGTCGCTTGTGTCGAAAGGCTATATATTCCTGCTGATCAAGATTTTTTACCGTGTGATCGGGTTTGGCGTGATCCAGGACAGCAAGGTTGTCAATATCCTGTTTATTTTCGGTATTCTCGGCATGATCATGGGATCGGTGAGCGCGATCCGGGAAAACAACATCCGCCGGATGATCGCTTATTCCTCGGTGGCACAGATCGGCTATATCTACATGGGATTTGGGCTTGCGGTGGAGGCCGGCGTAATAGCCAGCATTTTCCATATTTTGTCTCACGCGGCGACAAAGTCTCTGCTGTTCCTCTCCGCATCCGGCATCACGGATACGGCGGACGACAGCACGGATTTCTTTGATCTGACAGGAGCAGGATACCGCAATAAGCTGGCCGGCATTGCTTTTACGGTCGGAAGTCTTTCAATGGTAGGTTTCCCGTCGCTGTCCGGATTTATCTCAAAGCTGCTGTTTGCGCAGGCGGCAATCGGAGATGGCTGGAAGATGTTCCCGGCGCTGATTGCGCTTGCTGTCAGCACAATCCTGAATGCCGTGTATTTTATGAAGACGGTGATCCGCCTCTATACGCCGGAGAAAGCGTCGGCCGGGAAAAATTTCAGGAAAATCCATATGACGGAAAATATGGCAAAATCGGCTTCGCTGATCTGTCTTGTCATTTTGAACCTGGTGTTAGGACTCTGTTCGGAGCCGATCGTGCGGATGATCGGGCAGGGACTCGGGATGTTTGCATAGGAGGAGAGAAGAATGAATGTTTGGATTTTGCTGCCGGTGTGTCTTCCGGTAATTGCAGGCATCTGTCTGCTGATCTCTCTGGCGTTTGACCGGAAAAGAGGAGGGCATGAGCCGTCAGAGGAGGAACTGAAAAAGCTGCATTATATCGTATTTTTCGTGCTTGCGGCGACAGGAGTTTTCACGCTGGCGCTTGTGTGGGCCGGAAAGGGAAGCCTTACGCTGTTTCAGCTTTTAAAAGGAATCCCGATCTATTTCCATATCGACGGGGTCAGCAGACTGTTTGCGGCGGTCTTCTGCATCGCCTGGGTGGCGGTCGGTATCTATGCGTTTGTATATATGTCGCATGAAGGGAAAGAGAAACAGTTTTTCGGATTTTATCTGATCGTGTTCGGCGTGCTGATCGCTCTGGCTTTCTCCGGAAACCTCGTGACGATGTATCTGTTTTATGAGCTGATGACGGTCACGTCCGCGCCGCTCGTGCTGCACAACGGGTCAAGGGAAGCGATCATGGCCTCCCTGAAATACCTGTTTTACTCGATGTGCGGTGCGTATCTCGGACTGTTTGCGATCTTTTTTCTGTATCAGAACTGCGACACGCTTACCTTTGCCGCGGGCGGAACTCTGAATCCGGAACTCGCCGCGCAGCACGGGCCGATCCTTTTGTTTGCGGTTTTTGCGGCGCTGATCGGTTTTGGCGCGAAAGCCGGTATGTTTCCGCTTCACGCCTGGCTCCCGACCGCGCATCCGGTGGCTCCGTCTCCGGCGTCGGCGGTACTCTCCGGCGTGATCGCGAAGGCGGGCGTCCTTGCCGTGCTTCGTGTGGTCTACTTTGTGGCGGGACCTGAGCTGCTTCGCGGGACCTGGGTGCAGACTGCATGGATGTCTCTGACCCTGCTTACAGTATTTATGGGATCCATGCTGGCCTTCCGCGAACCTGTCTTTAAGAAAAGACTCGCCTACTCGACGGTCAGCCAGGTGTCCTACATCCTGTTCGGGCTTTCCCTCCTTAACACAACTGCATTTACCGGTGCCATGCTGCATACGGTGTTCCATGTATTCATCAAGTGCACGCTGTTCCTTACGGCCGGAGTTTTCCTGTTCAAATGCCATAAGACGCGGGTCGACGAGCTGGAGGGGATCGGAAAACAGATGCCGAAAACTTTATGGGGCTTTACCTTTGCCTCGCTCGCTCTGATCGGCATCCCGCCGACAAGCGGTTTTGTAAGCAAGTGGTATCTGGCGCAGGGCGCGCTTGAGGCCAATGTCGGCATATTCGGATGGCTTGGTCCGGTTGTGCTTCTTACGAGCGCGCTGCTCACGGCCGGCTATCTGCTCCCGATCACGATGAAAGGCTTCTTTCCGGAGAACGGCTGTGCCGTCGCGCAGCAAAAGGATGAGCCTGCGCGTTCCATGCTGTATCCGCTGCTGTTTCTTTCGGCGCTCACTGTACTGCTTGGCATTGTGCCGAATCCGCTGATCAATTTTGTGGGAAAAATCGCGGCGACCGTATTTTAGAGAGGAGGAGAGGAGATGAATGCAGCTATTTTGGCAGTTGTCGTGCTGCTGCCCATTCTGGCAGGTGTGCTGATCCCTTTCATCCCATTTAAAAGCAGGCTTTGGATGATGATCTACATTGAGACGGCGGTCCTGCTTGTGACTGCTCTGGTGTTTGCGGCTCTGTTCGGACAGCCGGCAAAAGAGTTTGTCCTGTTCCGCTTTGCCGGGAATCTGACGCTGAGCTTTAAGCTTGACGGACTCGGGACGATGTTCTCAGGGGTGGTGGCGTTCCTCTGGCCCCTGGCGACGCTCTATTCGTTTGAATATATGAAGCATGAGGGACATGAGAAATATTTTTTCATGTTCTATACGATGACATACGGGATCACGCTTGGCATTGCGTTTGCGGAGGATATTGTGACGATGTACTGCTTCTATGAGGCGCTCAGCATTGTGACGCTTCCTCTTGTCATCCATACGCTGACGAGGGAGGCGATCCTCGCGGGCCGCACGTACATCTATTACATGCTCGGAGGCGCCGCGTTCGGTTTTATCGGCCTGGTGTTTGTGCTGCTTTACGGGACGACCTCGAATTTCATACCGGGCGGCGTGCTGGATTTTGAAAAGATCGGGAATCACACAAATATGATCCTGTTTACGTATCTGCTGTGCTTTTTCGGTTTTTCGATCAAGACGGCGATCTGGCCGTTTTCTTCCTGGCTGCCCAAGGCCGGCGTCGCGCCTACCCCTGTCACGGCTCTGCTTCACGCGGTGGCGGTCGTCAAGGCGGGAGCGTTTGCGGCCATGCGCGTGACGTATTACAGCTTCGGGGCGGATTTCCTGCGCGGGACCTGGGCGCAGACAGTCGTGATGACGGCGGTCATCATAACGATCGTCTACGGCTGCAGCCGGGCGCTCAAGGAGACGCATTTGAAAAGAAGGCTGGCGTGGTCCACGGTCAGCAATCTTTCCTATGTGCTGTTCGGGGTCGTGCTGATGTCGCCGCTCGGGCTTGTCGGCGCGATGACCCATATGGTGTGCCACGCGTTCATTAAAATATCCGCGTTCTTCTGTGCGGGCGCGGTCATCTACAAGACAGGCCGCGAGTATGTACACCAGATCAACGGGTTCGGATACAGGATGCCGAAAGTATTTCTGGTCTTTACCGTGGCCGGCCTGGCATTGATGGGAGTGCCGGGACTTTCCGGCTTTGCCAGCAAGTGGAATCTTGTGCGTGCGGCTCTCGACGCAGGGACGGGAATGGCCTATCTGGGGATAGGAGCTCTTCTGATCTCGGCGCTGCTCACCGCGATTTACATGCTGTCCATCGTAGTGCGGGCGTTTTTCCCGGGGAAGGATTTCGACGCCGCTTCCATAGCGGATGTGGAGGATCCGAACTGGATGATGATCCTGCCTCTTACGGTGTTTACAGTTGTGACAATATTTTTAGGCGTCTGCTCGGGCTGGCTTACAAGTATGCTGGAGCAGATCGGTTCGCTGATGTAGAAGGAGGGACAGAGAATGAGTGGAAATGTGATTCTTGCGGTGCTTGTATTCTATCCGTTCCTCGGCGGACTCTACAGCTGGTTTGCGGGTTTTAAAAATGAGAAGCTCAGAGACTACATCGCGGATTTTGTGGTGGTGACCGAGTTCATCTTTATGGCGGTACTGATCCTTCTGTACGGAGGACGCGGCCCGGGGGAGGCGTTTGTCAGCTGTCATGTCCCCGGGATCTGCGGGTTCGGCCTTTCCTTCACGCTGGACGGATTCCGTCTGATCCACGGGACGGTCGCGTCCCTGATGTGGATGATGACGACGATCCTGTCCCGCGAATATTTTACGCATCATGAAAACAGGAACCGGTTTTACCTGTTTCTTCTGCTGACGTTCGGGGCGACGATGGGCGTCTTTCTGTCGGCGGATCTGTACACGACGTTTATCTTTTTTGAGATCATGTCCTTTACCTCCTATGTCTGGGTGGCGCAGGAGGAGGATGCGGCGTCGCTCCGGGCGGCGTCAACCTACCTTGCGGTGGCGGTCATCGGAGGTCTTGTGATGCTGATGGGTATCTTCCTCGTCTATCATGAGCTTGGAACGCTTGAGATATCAAAACTGCTCGCCGCGGTCTCAGAATACAATACAAGACTGCTCACGTCATCTTCGGGCGCAGCGTATGCGGCAGGCAGAAAACTGCTGTATGCGGCAGGCGCGTGCATGTTGTTCGGCTTCGGAGCGAAAGCGGGCGCGTTTCCGCTTCATATCTGGCTGCCGAAAGCCTATCCGGTCGCGCCGGCCCCGGCGTCCGCGCTGCTGTCCGGTATTCTGACGAAGACGGGTATCTACGGCACGCTGATCGTAAGCTGCAATCTGTTTCTGCACGACGGAGCGTGGGGAGCGCTGATCCTTGCGATCGGAGTTGTGACAATGTTTGGCGGCGCGCTGCTTGCCGTGTTTTCCATAAATCTGAAACGCACGCTGGCGTGTTCCTCGATGTCGCAGATCGGGTTTATCCTGGTCGGCGTCGGAATGCAGGGACTTCTGGGGGAGGAAAACGCTCTCGCGGTTCACGGAACGCTGCTGCATATGGTGAATCACTCCATGATCAAGCTGGTGCTGTTCATGGCGGCAGGCGTTATTTACATGAATACGCATGAGCTTGACCTGAATAAGATCCGCGGTTTTGGAAGAAAGAAGCCGCTTCTGAAGGTGATTTTTCTTGTCGGCGCGCTTGCGATCGGCGGAATCCCGCTTTTTAGCGGCTATATCAGCAAGACGCTTCTGCATGAGAGCATTGTCGAGTATTTTGAGCACTCGGGCATATGGGTCATAAAACTGGTGGAGTATGTATTCCTTGTCAGCGGCGGCCTGACGGTCGCTTATATGACAAAACTGTTTAAAGCAGTCTTCATCGAGAAAAATACGGATGCGGCTCTGCAGGAGAAATACGACGGAATGAAGAAGTACATGAACCGGGAAAGTACGTTCGCTCTCGCAGGCAGCGCGCTTGTCCTGTTTGTATGGGGCTTTTTCCCGCATGGAATTATGGACCGTGCTGCCCATCTGGGGCAGGGGCTGATGAATCTTGGGGAAGCAGGACACCAGGTGGCTTATTTCAGCATGAAAAATCTGTCCGGAGCGCTCATTTCCATTATGATCGGGGCGGCAGTTTATCTGCTCGTTATCTGGGCCTGTCTGATGAAAAAAGATGAGAACGGGGTATATGTCTATTTTGACGCCTGGCCCAAATGGCTTGATCTCGAGAATCTGATCTACCGTCCTCTGCTGCTGAAGATACTTCCGTTTA
>CANQEC010000160.1 GCA_947594335.1 uncultured Lachnospiraceae bacterium | reverse complement strand
CCCGCCATTGAGATCAAAACATTCCGCGCGCCCATCTCCTGCAGCTTTTTTCCGTACGGGACGACCTCTTTCCTTGTCTTAAGTTCAACTCCGAAGATCTCCCCGAGCTCATGATTGTTCGGCTTAATCAGAAACGGCCTCAGCCCAAGCACATTTAAAAGAAGATCCTTCGTCGCGTCCACTGAAATCAGAACGCCCCTGCCGTCCAGCATCTCCATGATCCTCTGATACGCGTCATCCGGCATCGATGCGGGAATACTCCCGGAAAGAAAGAGCACATCTCCCTCCCCAAGCTGATCAAGCTGTTTCATCAGCTGCGCAAGCTTCTCCCCGCTGATCACCGGTCCCTGCCCGTTGATCTCGGTTCCGTCGATCGACTTCAGTTTCAGATTAATCCTCGTGAGACCCTCCTCCAGAGAGATAAAGCCATTTTGCACACCCATCTCCCCCAGGCGCCTCACAACCTCCGCGCCGGTAAAGCCGGCAATAAAGCCGAGCGCCGTGCTCTCGATCCCCAGATTCATGAGAACCGTCGACACGTTGATCCCTTTCCCGCCCGGAAGCATCAGCTCCGAACTCGTGCGGTTCGTCAGACCAAGCTTAAAATCCTCGACAGATACAATGTAGTCCAGTGACGGATTAAATGTCACTGTGCAGATCATCCCATCCCCTCCTTTTCCTCTGATGAACCGACACTTTTATCGTTCGATTCCCGGATATCCATACCTCATATCGCGCTATATCGTTGACGAATCGGAACTTTTGCCGTTCGGGTCTCGTCGTTGTCCGTGTCTGCACACCAGTTTGTTCATGTTTGATTTTCTGTTCTGATTATAACGCCGCAATATTTGATTGAAAACCCCTCCTCTGTCCTGTATAATAAAACCAGACGGGAAGGCCGACAGAAGCAGACCAGCGACCGCGCAGAGCTGTTTCACGCATTGTAGAGCGGAGATGCCAGGCGGATGCAGGCCTTCCTGGAGACAGACTGGCCGCCGCCTGTGAAGATGCCTTAAAAGCAGATTAGCAAAAAACAATATGCCGCTGCTGTTCAAAAAGCCGGATACCGGCAGGTGACATCCTTTGGCATCGCATTCTGCCAGAAACAGTGCCGCGTGGAAAAAATGGCGGCCGGAAAATAATTCCCGACCCGGTTTCTGTGCTATACTGTTCTTATTACAATAATACAATGAGCCCGTAAATCTGCCGTTTTTCAGGAAAAGGATTGAAGTTATGGGAAAATATCTCAACACCGGCAATGCCGGATTCCAGTCAGTCAGAAAGGGCTTGTACATTGACAAATCCGGACTGATTTCTTTTATCAATGAGACTCTCGGAACAAAAGACAAGCTGACCTGCATAAGCCGTCCCCGGCGCTTCGGCAAGTCTTTTGCGGCGCAGATGCTGTGTGCCTACTATGATCAGAGCTGTGATTCCAGATTTCTGTTTCAGGATCTGAAAATTGCAGAGGATCCATCTTTTGAAATATATTTAAATAAGTTTGACGTGATCTGCCTGGATATTACATGGTTTATCTCCATTGTTTCCGACATCAGAGAGACCGTAAAATATCTGCAGCGCGAAGTAATCCGTGAACTTCAGGAAGCATTTCCTGAAATTAAGCAAACCGGCGATTCTCTGCCCGTATATCTCTCTGATATAAGCGAAACAACCGGCCGGAAATTTATCGTCGTCATCGACGAGTGGGATGCTCTGTTCCGGGAAGCAAGAAAAAACGACAGCCTGCAAAGGGAATACATCCGCCTTCTTCGCGGTCTGTTCAAAAGCAGCCTTACCGATAAAATGATTGAAGCTGCTTATATGACCGGAATACTCCCGATCAAAAAATATGGCACACAGTCCGCGCTGACAGATTTTCGGGAATATACTATGCTCTCTCCGAAAAGACTGGCGGAATACGTGGGATTCACTGAACCAGAGGTTAAAAAATTGTGCAAAATTTATGACATGGATTTCGAAGAAGCCCGGCACTGGTATGATGGCTATTCTTTCCGAAAAGTCAAATCCATATACAGTCCCAACTCCGTAATCGAATCCATTAAAAATCGGGAATTTGGGTCCTATTGGACAGAAACCGAAACCTATGAATCTCTGAAAATTTATATTGATATGGACGAAGACGGATTAAAAGAATCTCTGGTTCAGATGCTTGCGGGAACAGACTGCCCGGTCGATATCGGGACTTTTCAAAATGACATGACAAATATAAAAAGTAAAGATGACATCTTTACTCTGCTTGTGCATCTGGGCTATCTGTCCTACGATGCAGAAAAACAAAGTGTCCATATCCCCAATGAAGAAGTCCGGCGGGAGTTTCTGCGCGCTGTCACTGCCGGAAAGCACCGAAAAGTCGCGCAGTTAATTCGAAATTCGGACCATCTTCTTCAGGACACACTTTCGATGAATGAAAACGCTGTTGCAGCTGCAATTGAAACAGCTCACAGCGAAGGGACTACACCGCTCTTTTATAATAATGAACAAGCTCTGCGAAATGTCATCCGCTTTGCGTATATCAGCTGTACTGATGAATTTTTGAGAATTGAAGAACTTCCGTCAGGAAAAGGATTTGCAGATATTGTTTATCTGCCAAAAAGGAACTCCTCCATGCCGATTCTGCTGATTGAACTGAAATGGAATAAATCAGAAGACGGCGCAATCAGACAGATCAAAAACAGACATTACCCACAGGTGCTGGAAGACTATGGCGGCGATCTTCTCCTTGTCGGGATTAACTATGATGTGAAAAGTCAGAAGCATACGTGCAAAATTGAGAAATATTCCGTAGAAAAATCAGTACCACCGGCTGTTATGATTTTATAGTTGCCATCTTCCCCCGGTCGTGAATATCGCATTCTCGTTAAACGACAGGATGAGCTTTTAATATCGGGCCCATCCTGTTGTTTTTAGCTTAAATTCAGTTGTTATCTGGGTAAATCCTTTTCCCTCGGACCAGCATACGGTAGGTGCTGCTTTTATGCGGATGGCAGGTGACAAGCGTACAGTAATCTTTCCCGCTTTCGACAGCCAGATCGCCAACCTGCCTTGGAAAGACAATGCGGACTTGGTCGACTTCGTAGGTAATGGTCTCGTCCAGAACGGTAAGCGTAAACGTATCCCCGGACTCCAGCTTGTCCAGATCATGGAACAGATACGCGTCAGACTGATCCCGGTGCCCGCATAGAACCGTATGGCAGGATTCTCCTCCCACCGGCAGGGACGAGCCGGGAATGTGGCCTACGGCTTCCTCCAGAACGTCTTCTTCGGCTGTATGATAGATGGGCAGCGATACCTTAATCTTTGGAATTTGGATATAGCCCATCACGCCCGTTCCGGTAAGATCCAGCTGCGCGTCGTATTCGTCCAGTTCATCCTGATTCAGCCGGAAATGTGTGCCCAGCCGGAGACGGCCGTTGTAGGAAAGGGCCGCTTCTCGCAGTCCGTTCCGTTCCTCCACGGAGAGAGCCGCAACCGTTTCATCATAATCGGCGATGATCTTCTCCATGCGCATCGAGTGGAACCAGTCGCTGACCGGCGTGCGGGCGATCAGATATACGCTCACCAGAATACAGCATCCCAGAAGGACGCAGGCGATCACTCTGGCTTTCCTGTTTTCTTTTTCGTACTCTTCGGGAGAGTCACACGGATGTTCTTCCGTCACGTCCCTCTCCTTCATATCTCGAACAGCTTCCATAGCCATCCCTTTCCTTTGTTATTATGAAAACTTTGTCCCCATACAGAAAACCTGCCACTGGCAGCTTTTCTGCATACTAAGGCATGCAGATGACCTGCCACCGGCAGCTCGCCTTGCATACTATGGTATACAGAGGCGCTGTGCACCGGCAGCGCGCGGCGTCGACCGAAGCGGAACGCTGACCGACCAGACGGCAGACCTGCCTGCAGAGCACGAAGAGGGTATCTGTGTTCTGATTAAAGCTTCTGCAAAGATCCGGATTTGATCGGGCAGGATGCGGTTTTCTTCCTGCCCGCCGTGCGGCCCGCAGGCTGCGATGACAGCTGATTTCCATATGCGGGCCAGGGCCTGTGCATGCAAACAAAAAACTCCTAAATGAAGAACAGATCTTTGCCCTGACAACAAGGAGGCCGGAGACCTTGTTCCGCCTCCGGCCCCACAATGATAGATCATGGTTTCAAATGTTTCTGATTTTCTTACCGTACCCGGCGCAGGCACCTTCTTACCGTCAGAAGAACCCCGCTGCCCAGCGCAAGCACAAGCCCGGCTACAGTATAGAAGAATGTGCCCGGTCCGCCCGTTTCAGGCAGTGTGTATTCAACCGGCGGGTCCTCCACGGTCAAGGTTCCGCCCGGCAGAGCAAACTTCGCGTCGGGATATTTTCCCTTGTCTACCTGATTCTCCATCCCAAAGTAGAAGAGAACGGGCTCCTCAAGCTTCTTATACCCTTCCGGGGGTGTGATTTCTTCGAGGATGTAGTAGTTCCCCGGCGCCAAATTCCAGTTCCTGTCCTTGCCGCCGATGTGGAAGGTGCCGTCGTCCCCGTCCTTACCGGTGGTAATCACCCAGTCGGCCCCGCTGTAGCAACTGTATTCCTGTTTGCCCACCTTGATGAGCTTCGTCTGCTCCAGCTTAGATTCCTCCTGGCGTACGATATAGAACCTGAACTGCGCATCAGACAGTTTCTTGCTGCTGTCCGTGCTGTCGGTTTTTTCAAAGGTCAGTTCGTTGAGGCTGCCGGAGCCGCCAGCGGAGATGTCGTTGACCTTCAGAGATTTCTCGTAGTCGCTGTCGGAGCGACCCACGCCGTCGATACTGGCCTCGTTGGAAACGGGTACGCTGTCCCCGGTACTAGTGACCAGCGCCTGATAGGTGATGCGAAGCGGAACCTCGTCGGGAACCTTAAGCCTGAACTGGGGTTTCTTCTCTTCAGGTTTCTGCTCTTCAGACTCCTGCTCTTTAGACTTCTGCTCCTCTTTAGGGAGGCGTCCCCACTTGTCGGACCCCAGTTCCGCGTCGAGGGTGATCTCGCCCAGGTCCGTCAGCGGCACGACCATCCCGTCGTCCTTCACCTGGCTGACCACAATGCTCTCCGGCCGAATCTCGATACCGGAACTCTTGTCGGTCACAATCAGGTAATCCTTGCTCGTGTCCAAATTTTTGCCGGCCAGGTTCATCTCCAGGGTGAACTCGATCAGGTTGGTTTCACCCTTCTGTTCGGCGGTCTTGGTCAGCCGGTTGGGCAGATAGGGAACCTTCTCTTTGGTGTTCCAATGGGTACTTTTTTTGTCCTTGATTGCGGCGTAGTTATCTATATCAACCGCGCTCTCGTCTTCGGCATGCTTTATCAGCCACGCGCGGCTGGCCTTGAGCTTGTAGTGGAACGAGATCTCCGTCCAATTGTCAGCCCCCTTGACCGCATCGTGCATCCCCAAGCTCCCCGACCAGAAGTTAATCAGCGGTGCGGAGATAGATTTCCCGTCCTCGCTCAATTCGGATCCCCTTTCGGTCAGATACGCGAAGGTTGTGGTGTTTCCGTACCAATCCGTTGTCACCGCGTACAGGCTGCCCGGCACATAGTCCCAGCCATCGGGCAGCACGTCGAGAAACTCAGCCTGCATCGTGTACTGGTAATCCCAGCTTTTGTATTCATCGAAGCTGTCGTAAACGTCCTGCCCGACCTTCTTGAAGTAGTCCCGGACGGTGTCGTCCATCATGCCCACGGTGACGGTGTAGTCGATGGTGTTGGTGTTCTTGTCCGGCACGCCGGTCTTGTTGATGCCCTCGATGTTGTTGAAGTAGGTCACGTAGCCGGGGTTGTACTTGCTGAAGCGGAGGTTGACGTTGTTCGTGACGCCGGCGTGCAGTATCTGCTCCGGGGTCAGGGTCCTTTGGGTTTTGCCATCAAGACTCTTGACGGTCAGCTCTGTCCCGGGGGACAGATCCAGGTCGTACTCCGTGATGACCAGCCGGTCTTTATCATGATTCCAGCTGCCCCAG
>CANQEC010000159.1 GCA_947594335.1 uncultured Lachnospiraceae bacterium | reverse complement strand
TCGCGGCCTCCGGCATGGCGGGAATTTCTTCTGCGAATCAGATCAGGACACGGAGGATCGCGCCGCATTTCTATCTGTGCGGGGACGGGACAAGCGATGCGGCACAGTGTTCCGGTTTGTTTTCGGCCCGCGTCATGCTCTGCGCGGCGCATCAGGCGCTTGCCGTGCTGCGCATTCTGGCGGGGGAGACGGATGAGTGAACCGGGAAATTTCCGTCGTGATTTCTTGAGGCAGAAACAGGGTTTGCTTTTGAACATGGCTGTCTTGCGAGACCTGCCCGGGGTACGGTGAGGGTATCCGCATAGAAGCGGATTATAAGAATCGGAACAAAAATCATAACACAGGAAAGAAGGATAATACAATGGACAACGACAAACTTGTTATTGGAGGACATGAGTTTCACTCAAGGTTTATTCTCGGCTCGGGAAAATATTCCATGAAGCTGATCGAGGCCGCCATCCGGGACGCCGGGGCGGAGATCATCACCCTTGCAGTGCGCCGTGCCAACACAAAGCAGCAGGAGAGTATTCTTGATTATATCCCGAAGGGCGTTACGCTGCTCCCGAATACCTCCGGCGCAAGGACAGCCGAGGAGGCGGTGCGCATTGCACGCCTCGCGCGGGAGCTCGGCTGCGGCGATTTTGTCAAGATCGAGATCATGCGCGATTCCAAATATCTGCTGCCGGACAATCAGGAAACAATCCGGGCGACCGAGATTCTGGCGAAGGAAGGCTTTGTGGTAATGCCGTACATGTATCCGGATCTGAACGTGGCGCGCGACCTCGCGAATGCCGGGGCTGCGACGATCATGCCGCTCGCCTCGCCGATCGGTTCGAACAAAGGACTTGCGTCGAAAGAGTTTATCCAGATTCTGATTGATGAGATTGATCTGCCGATCATCGTTGACGCTGGTATCGGAAGACCGTCGCAGGCATGTGAGGCGATGGAGATGGGAGCCGCGGCGATCATGGCGAACACCGCGCTTGCGACCGCGGGGGATCTTCCGATGATGGCGCAGGCATTCCGCCAGGCGATCGAAGCCGGAAGAAAGGCATACCTTTCGGGACTTGGCAGGGTACTTACCCGCGGCGCGTCCGCGTCCGATCCGCTGACCGGGTTCCTGCGTGATTAGGAGGTGGTTAGGATGGAAAATCAGTTTTTTGTAGATTCCGAATATCTGTCGCCGGCCGCTCTTGAGAAAAAGCATCGCCTTGAGACGGATCCTTCCTCACGAAAAAATCACATGGAATATATGCCGGGGATGGAGCAGATTGAGTCGGATGTCTGTAAAAATGTTATGACGCAGGTAGAAAGCTATGATTACAGCCGCTACACCGCAAGGGACGTGAAGGCGGCGCTTGAGCATGAAACCTGCACGGTGGAGGATTTCAAGGCGCTGCTCTCGCCGGCCGCGGAACCGTTTCTGGAGCAGATGGCGCAGAGGGCAAGACTTGAGACGAGCAAACATTTTGGCAACACCGTGTATTTGTTTACGCCTCTTTATATCGCAAATTATTGTGAGAATTACTGCGTTTACTGCGGCTTCAACTGCTACAACCATATCAACCGCATGAAGCTGAATATGGAGCAGATCGAGCATGAGATGAAAGTCATCGCGGACAGCGGTATGGAGGAGATCCTGATCCTGACCGGGGAGAGCCGTTCCAAGAGCGATGTAACCTATATCGGGGAGGCCTGTAAGCTGGCGCGGAAATATTTCCGCATGGTCGGCCTTGAGATCTATCCGGTCAACACAGATGAATATCACTATCTGCATGAGTGCGGCGCAGATTATGTGACGGTCTTCCAGGAGACATATGATACAGATAAATATGAGACGCTGCATCTGCTCGGACACAAGCGCGTCTGGCCGTACCGCTTTGACGCGCAGGAGAGAGCTCTGAGGGCCGGCATGCGCGGCGTCGCGTTTTCCGCTCTTCTGGGGCTTTCGGATTTCCGAAAAGACGCGCTCGCGAGCGCGATGCATGTCTACTATCTGCAGAGAAAATACCCGCAGGCGGAAATGTCGCTCTCCTGTCCGCGCCTGCGGCCGATCATCAACAACGACAAGATCAATCCGCTCGACGTCGGGGAAAAGCAGCTCTGCCAGGTGCTCTGCGCGTACCGGATTTTCCTGCCTTACGTCGGGATCACCGTGTCTTCCCGTGAGAGCGCAAAATTCAGAAACGGCATTGTGAAGATTGCCGCGACAAAGGTGTCTGCCGGAGTGTCCACGGGAATCGGAGATCATGAGAGCAAATACACCGGGAAGGAGACAGACGGCGAACAGGGCGATGAGCAGTTCGAGATCAGCGACAGCCGCAGTTTTGCGGATATGTACAGGGATATCGCGGAGGAAGGGCTGCAGCCGGTGCTGAACGATTATCTTTATGTGTGATGATCCATGAGGTTCCGGGCGGCGGTTCAGTCTGGGAATGGTTTTTAGATCTGAAAGAACCGGTGCTTTGAAAGTAAAAAAGGCTCCGGGAAATGGTTCCCAGGCAAAAGGAGTTGATTTTTTGGCGATAAAAGAGAGAGCAGATGAAATTTCCGGTTTCGCGGAGACATTTTCTCAGGGAAAGATTCTGTGTGTCACAAACCGGAAACTCTGCCGGGAAGATTTTTCCGAACGGATAGAATCTATTGTCAGGGCTTCCCATGGCAGGATCGGCGGAATCATTCTGCGGGAGAAGGATCTGCCGGAAACAGAATACCGGGAGCTTGCGGGAAAGATCATGGAAATCTGCAAACAATATGGGGTGCTCTGTATTCTCCATAATTTTGCGGATACAGCCGCGGCGCTTGGCGCGCAGGCGATCCATCTGCCGCTTCCGACTCTGAGAAAATTGAGCGATTCCGCTCCCGCAGAAAGTCTGAAAGAATCCAGCCGTCCATCCGGCGCAGCCGATCGTGCCGGGGATGCGATTTTGGCAAAAGAGAGAAAGGCAGCCGACAGTTGTCAAAACATTGGCGCAGGAAGCTATCAGAGTATCAGCGCAAAAGCGGCGGCCGGAGGCATTCTCTCCCGGTTCCGAATCATCGGCGCATCCTGTCATTCCGTCCAGGACGCGCTGGAAGCGCAGGCGCTCGGCTGCACCTATATCACGGCAGGGCATGTTTTTGCCACGGACTGCAAAAAAGGAGTCCCGCCGCGCGGTCTTGCGTTTCTGCACGAGGTCTGCGAGAGTGTATCCATTCCGGTTTATGCGATCGGCGGGATAAACGAGGAAAATTATCCGCAGGTTCTCCAGGCAGGCGCAGCCGGGGCCTGCGTTATGAGTGGTCTGATGCGCTGCGAAAATGCGGAAGAATATCTGAGCGGATTCGCAGGCCGTGCATCTTCCTGAATCAGAGACATTTTAGCGGGAGTCACGGAAGCCGCGCATCTTCCTGAATCAGAGACATTTTAGCGGGAGCCACGGAAGCCGCGCATCTTCCTGAATCAGAGACATTTTAGCGGGAGTCACGGAAGCCGCGCATCTTCCTGAATCAGAGACATTTTAGCGGGAGCCACGGAAGCCGCGCATCTTCCTGAATCAGAGACATTTTAGCGGGAGTCACGGAAGCCGCGCATCTTCCTGAATCAGAAACATTTTAGCGACAGTCACGGCAGGTCACTTTGTGGATTCGAAGGCCGGGAATCTGCAGATTAGATGAGTATGCTGTCCGAAAGAGTAAACAGCGGCAGACTGGGGGCACCACTTCCTGTCGCTATAAAAAAGTTATTGGAGGGAAAAAGTATGGGAACAACAATGACGACCGCCGGAAACGGCGCAGGCGCTGCATCAGAAAATTATACGACGCAGATGGATGCAGCGAGAAAAGGGATTGCCACGACGCAGATGGAAACAGTGGCTAAAAAGGAGCACATGCCATTGGAGCAGCTGATGAGGCTGGTCGCGGAGGGAAAAGTGGCGATTCCGGCCAACAAGCATCACACATGCCTGAATCCGGAGGGAATCGGCAGCATGCTCCGCACAAAGATCAACGTCAATCTCGGCGTGTCGCGCGACTGCAAAGACTACAATATTGAGATGCAGAAGGTTATGAGTGCGGTAAATCTCGGCGCGGAGGCGATCATGGATCTCTCCAGCCACGGAAATACACAGCCGTTCCGCCAGAAGCTGACAGGGGAATGTCCGGTCATGATCGGAACTGTTCCGGTGTATGACAGCGTGATCCACTATCAGAGAGATCTCGCGACGCTGACTGCGAAGGATTTTGTGGATGTCGTGCGCCTTCATGCCGAGGACGGTGTGGATTTTGTTACGCTGCACTGCGGGATCACGCGAAAGACGATCGAGCAGATCCGAAAACATAAAAGAAAAATGAATATTGTGAGCCGCGGCGGAAGTCTTGTGTTCGCGTGGATGAGCATGACCGGGCAGGAAAATCCGTTTTATGAGTATTATGATGAGATCCTGGAGATCTGCGAGGAACATGATGTGACGATCTCGCTGGGCGACGCCTGCCGTCCGGGGTGCCTTGCGGACGCTACCGATGTCTGCCAGATTGAGGAGCTGGTGCGTCTCGGTGAACTGACAAAGAGGGCCTGGGAGCATAACGTTCAGGTTATGGTGGAAGGGCCGGGTCATGTGCCGCTGAATCAGGTGGCGGCGAACATGGAGGTTCAGAAAAGTATCTGTATGGGAGCGCCGTTTTATGTGCTGGGACCTCTCGTCACAGATATCGCTCCGGGTTACGACCATATAACGGCGGCGATCGGCGGTGCTGTCGCGGCCATGAGCGGAGCGGCATTCCTCTGCTATGTGACGCCGGCGGAGCATCTGGCGCTTCCGAACGTGGATGATGTGAAGCAGGGGATCATCGCTTCGAAGATTGCGGCGCATGCTGCGGACATCGCGAAGGGAATCCCCGGCGCGCGGGATATTGACGACCGGATGGCGGAAGCGAGGCGGGCTCTCGACTGGGACGCGCAGTTTGCCTGTGCGCTGGACCCGGAAACAGCGAAAGCGATCCGCAGCGACCGGCTTCCGGAGGACGATCACAGCGATACCTGCAGTATGTGCGGAAAATTCTGCGCGGTGCGCAGCATGAATAAAGCGCTGGCGGGAGAGTACATCGATATTTTATGAGAAAGCATGCGGGCCCGCATGCTGCGCCAGCAGCAATTTTCCTTACGCAGGTCTGTAATCGAGCAGAAGGCGTTTTTCCTTCTGCTCGTCTGCGCGGCCCGCATGCTGCGCCAGCAGCAAATCTCCATATGCGGGCCTGCGCACGAAAGGGATGCGGCCGGACTGATCAACAGCCCGGCCGCGTATTTAGGAAAGTATTGAAAGGAAGAAGTCTGCAAAGTGATCGGCAGCCTACAAAGCCACTGCCTGGAGCCCTTCCTCTTCAAAAAGAGGCTGCTCCCTTTGTGTTGTCCCCTCATCCGCGATCCGACGCCCGCGGTCAGGGTAATTTGTGATGATTGTATTTACACCCCAGCGTTTGACGCGGCGCATATCGTCTTCATTATTGACGGTCCACACATTGACGCCAATTCCGTTGTCGGAGCAGTTTTTCACATGCCGCTCCTCAAGGTGATCCAGCTTCGGATAATAATGTTCCACCTGGCAGGTCTTCGCGTAGGTCCCTCCGTTTTCGAGATAACGCTTTCTGAGGACGCCGCATTTGATGGATCCTGCGAGCTGTTTACAGATCGCGACGGACGCGTCGCTTCCGGAAAAGAGAATCACTTTATCCTCAAGTCCGTATTTATGGATCAGATCAATGACGATCTGTTCGATGCTGCCATGGCAGGAAGCGCCGCACTTCAGATCGATGTTTGTGATAATATCAATCTTTTCTCTGGAAATCCACGCAAAGTATTCTTCCAGAGTAGGCATCTTGAGAGGACCGTATATTCCGTCAAATTTGCTCGGATAACTGCAGTCCAGTTCTTTTAACTCATCACAGATAAAATTGCGGATAAATCCTGTTCCGTCGCTGGTTCTGTCCACACGGTCATCATGTATGATGACAGGAACCATATCTTTTGTGAGATGTACATCAATCT
>CANQEC010000158.1 GCA_947594335.1 uncultured Lachnospiraceae bacterium | reverse complement strand
CATAATGGCAGGTGCGGCATCCATTTTCGAATTCCCCTGTTAAAGCCGGGCAGAAATGCCCGGCTTTGATGCGCAGGCCTGCGCAGGGAAAATAGCTGCTTACGCAGCACGCAGGCCGCGCAGCGCTCAGGAAGCTCCGCCTCCTGAGCGATCAGAATGCAGGCCTGCGCAAGGAAATCATCTGCTTGCGCAGCACACGGACCGCGCAGCGCTCAGGAAGCTCTCTGCCTCCTGAGCGATCAGAATGCAGGCCCGCGCAAGGAAATCAGCTGTTTACGCAGCATGCAAATTTTAATTTTCATTCAATTCCGCTGAGATCGTAATTCTGCAGCCACTGATTTGCTTTTGTGCTCACTTCTTTCAGGCAGCTTTCTTCGAACGGGCTGTCCAGCCCCGCGTTTTTCAGAAGCTCTGTGAACACGCGGCTCCCGCCCTGTTTTGTGTAGGCCATATAATGTTCCCAGGCGTCCTTCGGGTCGTCCTGTATCTTTGCCCAGAACTGCAGAGACACTGTCTGCGCGAGACAATAGTCGATGTAATAGAACGGGGAGGAGTAAATATGATGCTGCCTCTGCCATCCTTCGCCCTCACTGTAGAACGGGATATCGCCGTCCAGTTTCATCCAGGGCATATAGATGCCAAGCAGTTCTTTCCAGACTCCGTGCCGCTCCTTTGGCGTCATGTCCGGTCTCTCATACACGATATGCTGGAAATGATCCACCATCGTACCGTAAGGAATAAAGGTCAGCGCACCGGAGAGGTGGCTGTAGCGGAACTTGCGGGTATCCTTTCCGAAAAATCCTTCCGCCCAGGGCCACGCGAAAAATTCCATTGACATGGAATGAACTTCGCATGCCTCAAGTCCTGGCCACACGCAGGACATCGGAACGCGGTCGCGGTTGATCCATGCGGCAAACGCATGTCCGGCCTCGTGTGTGATCACTTCAACATCGTGCTGCGTGCCATTGAAATTCGCGAAAATAAAAGGAACCTTGTAGTCAGGGATGCTTGTGCAGTAGCCGCCTCCCGCTTTTCCTTCTGTGGAAAGCACATCGAGCAGTTCATTGTCGAGCATCGTGTTGAAAAATACTTCTGTTTCCGGGGAGAGTTCGCTGTAGAACTTTTTCCCCTGCGCGAGAATTTCGTCAGGGCTGCCGGCCGGTTTTGGATTTCCCGAGCGGAACATAAGCGCGTTGTCCGCAAAGCTCATCGGATATTCTTTTCCGAGACGTTTGGCCTGTCTGCGGTATACCTGATCCGCGACGGGAACGAGGTATTTGATGACGGCGGCCCGGAATTTTTCCACATCCTCTTTTGTATAGCAGTTGCGTTCCATGCGGTAATAGCCCAGCTGTGTAAAGCCGTCATGGCCGAGCCTGCGGCCCATGGCGTCGCGCACATGGACAAGCTGGTCGTACAGATCGTCGAGCTGCTCCTGGTTATCTTTGTACCACTGGCCTTCCGCCTTCCATGCGGCGAGGCGGCGGGCGTCGTCGGCGTCGTTTTTGAACGGACTCATCTGGGAAATCGTGTAGGTACCTCCCTCGAACGGGATCTGCGCCGAGGCCAGAAGCTTTTCGTAAGTTGTCTTCAGCTCATTTTCCTTCTGCAGATCGGTGATAATTTCCGGAGAAAAGGTTTTCAGTTCCATTTCGGCTTTTACAAACATCAGATTTCCGTATTCCGCCTCGAAATCAGACCGGAACGGACTTTCCAGCATGGCCATGATCCACGCCTGGTCGTATTCGGCGAGAAGCGGCATTGTTTCGTCCCAGAATTTCATTTCATTGTCATAGAAACTGTCTCTGGTGTCGATCGTGTGGCGGATATTTGCCAGCGTTCCCAGCGTATTGACATGTTTTTCAAATGTTTCTTTTTCCAGAAAAATCTGTTTTGCCTCTGCATAATCCGCGGCTGCGCGAAGCCGCCTGGTCAGATCTTCCATCTGGCTTTTCAATGCTTCAGGATCGGGACGTTCATAAGACATTTCTGAAAATTTCATTCCTGATTTTCCTCCATTCATTAGTTATTGATTAATTCCAGTATTTATAGTAACATGGCAGTGAAAAAATCACAAGGTAAATCTGGGCAGGAAAGGAAGGAACTTCTTATGAGAAAAAGATTCATCAGAATATATCGCATGAAAAAAGCGGCAGCGCTGCTTCTTAGCGCGGCTCTGCTGACGCCTTCCGCTGCGATGGCGGCGGAAAGGACGCCTGTTGGGACAGTGGCGGAGGAAGAGACTGTAAAACTACAGACAGAAGAAGAAAAAACGGAAGCGGAGTCAGAGAACGAAACTGTGGTGCCGCAGACGGAAGAGGAAAAGGAAGGCAGCAGTCTGGGCTGTATGCTGCGCCGCTTTGTACTTTACAGAGACGGTGAAGCGGTGATGAATGTGGACAGCCTGACGGCAGAACTGGATTTTGCGGTAGCAGACGATATTTCCGGGGTCAGGTTTCTGATTGGCAGCGGCGGGGAGGAAGCCGGATATATTGCGGCCTCTTATGCAGAGAATGCTGTCATGCTGGAGCTGTATGACAGTCTGAGTGGACAGACAGCGAAATATAAGATTGATCAGGAAACACTGGAGGAAATTCTGAACAGCGAAGCTTTTTATTCTTTCTTAAAGGGAAATGGCGGAGATGATTTCGATGCGCTCACGGAAGAATCGGAATCGGAAGAAGAAACGGCAGCAGGCGGGAAGACGGAAGAGCCAGACTCTGAAGCCGAACCGGAAAATGCGGAAACGGAAGAACTGAACTCTGAAGCCGAACCGGAAAGTGCCGAAACAGTTGAAGATGCGGAAACGGAGACGGAAGAGGAGAACTTTGAAACTGAATCGGAAAATGCCGAAACAGTTGGAGATGCGGAGCAGGAGCCGGAAGAGCCGAACTCTGAAGCCGAACCGGAAAGTGCCGAAACAGTCAGGGACAAAGAGCCAAAGTCCGGGAGTGTCAAGGAAAGCAGAGACGCAGAGCAGGAGCCGAAAGAGAGCAGGGAAAACGAGGACTTGCAGAGAGGACTTGAGATCAATGGCCTTCCGATCACCGATTTTGCGGGACTGCTCAATGAAGCATATCTTTTGCTGAATGAATGTGCCGTGAAAAATGAGGAGGTGGAGATCGGACAGACCACGCTTCACCGCAGCGGTATTGTTCTGGATCAGGAACATATGGAACGGCTGCTGGAGATAGGTTCCGCTCTGGGTATGGATTTTGGAATAAAAGCAGGATTCGACGCGGAGAATATCCGGCCGGAGGGAGGAGCCGTTCTGTGGGGAAGCGGCGACGGAAATTACAGAGGGGCCGCTGCTTCCTTTGGAATCTCTTCCGGAGAAGAAATTCCGGTGTGGTATGTCTTTGGTGTGGATGCTGTGGATACGGAGATGACGGTTTACAGTTACAAAATGCCCGGTCAGGAGGAGATCGAGAGCGGTGCGGAAATTGTATTTGAGATAGCTGACACAGGGGATGATGTATCTTGGGTGCCGTGTGACGACGCGGATGCCGTCGATGTGTCGGGTCTGGAACCTGCCGAAGCGATCAAAGAAATCAGTACAGATGCCCAGACGGTTCTGTATGACATGATGGGCGGCGTATTGTCAGCAGTACTGGCAGAAATGCCGGAGGAAACATTTGATAGTGTACCGGAATCCATCTCTGATGAGAATGCGCCGGGTGAAATGGACCTTGAGACGGAGACAGGCTCCGAAACAGAGACAGATTCCAAAGAGATGATGAATGAAAGAATTATCCGGTAGTTTTACCGAAAAGTCCTATAAAAACACTCGACAATTCCTGTCGAAAGTGATAAAATGAGCAATGGTTTATTGCTTTAAAGCCTCAAAGTAACGAAATATTCCTTGTTAATGGCGCCAAAAGCGCCGCTGGAGGTCAACATGAAGATTGTTGTATGTATGAAGCAGGTGCCTGCCGGGACGAAGGTCGACATTGATCCCGAGACGGGTGCAATGAAGCGCATGAGCGGTGATACGAGGACGAATCCGTATGACTTGTTCGCGCTGGAGACGGCGCTGGCTCTCCGGGAGAAGACTGGAGGTACGGTGACAGTGCTGACAATGGGACCGCCGCAGGCGGAAACAATGATGAAGGATGCCTACGCGATGGGAGCGGATGATGCGGTTATCCTGTCAGACCGCAAGTTTGCCGGAGCAGATGTGCTTGCCACATCCTATGCATTGTCCCAGGCGATCCATGTGCTGGGAGGCGCGGATCTGATCATCTGCGGCAGGCAGACGACGGACGGGGATACGGCGCAGGTTGGCCCCGCGATCGCGGAGCATATGCATATCCCGCATGCGGCATGGGTCGCGGAGATCCTGGACGCCGACGATAAGTCGATCCGGGTGAGACAGGATCTGGTCAGTGTTTCGCAGGTATCGGAGATCCCATACCCGTGTCTGATCACGGTTGATAAAGATATTTGTGTTCCGAGACTTCCGTCTTATCTTCTGAAAAAAAAGACGGCGGGACGGCAGGTCAGGATCATGAGTTTCGCGGATATGCCGGATCAGGATCTGAGCAGGTACGGTCTGGTCGGTTCTCCGACGTCAGTGGAACGGATGTTTGCTCCGCCTGAGATTGAGAAGCAGGTGTATCTTGAGGGTGATGCGGAACAGAAGACGGAACAGCTGTTTGAGATTCTGACAAAGAAGAAAATTATCTGAGGGAGGGGCACGAGATGGAATTTCTGAAATTTAATGCGGAAAAATGTATCCTCTGCGGTCTGTGCGTGGAAAAGTGCCCGTTCAACGCGCTGCATATCGAGGGCGACGGCATCGTGGTCGGGGATACCTGCCGGATGTGCGGGCTTTGCGTGCGGCACTGTCCGGAAAAGGCAATTCGTTTCGAACAGCGTGCGAGCACGGTGGATAAGAGTAAATGGAATGATTTCCTGATCTATGTGGAACAGGAGCGCGGCGAGATTCATCCGGTTGCGTTTGAACTGATCGGCGAGGCGCGGAAAATGGCTTCCAAGGTGAATTTCAAGGTTAACTGCGTGATGGTCGGCGGAGCAGGCACAGCGGAAAACGCGCGGAAGCTTCTGGAATATGGGGTTGATCATGTATATGTCTATGAACATGAAGGATTTGAAGGCTTCCGTGCGGACTGCTATGCGGATGCTGTGGCAGACTGTATTGCCGCGACGAGGCCAAGTTCCGTGCTGATCGGTGCGACGGCGCTCGGACGTTCGCTTGCTCCGAGACTTTCCACCCGGTTCCACACGGGCCTCACGGCGGACTGCACGACGCTGGATATTAAGCCGAATACGGATATGGTACAGATCCGGCCGGCATTCGGCGGAAATATCATGGCGCAGATTGCGATCACGCGGTCGCGTCCGCAGTTTGCGACAGTTCGTTATCGCGTGATGGACCGCGCGCAGCGGGTCAAATCTCCGGCCGGCGAAGTAGTTCTGTGTCCGGTGAATGATGCGATGAGCGTTTCCAGGATAAAAATTCTTTCTTCTACGGTGATCGAGCGGCAGAAGAGCCTCGAGGAGGAGGATATCCTTGTCGTTGCAGGCCGCGGCGTCCGCACGGAGAAGGATGTCGAGATGTGCCGGGAACTGGCAGATGCGCTGGGCGGGCAGCTTGCGTTCACACGGCCGATGGTGGAGAGCGGCTATGGCGATACGGCGCATCAGATTGGCTTGTCGGGACGTACAGTCCGTCCGAAGCTGATCATCACCTGCGGCGTGTCGGGAGCGATCCAGTTTACCTCCTGCATGACGGGGTCTGAGTGCATTGTCGCGATCAATAATGATCCGGAAGCGCAGATATTCAAGGTGGCGCATTACTGCATTGTGGACGATCTCTATCAGGTCGTACCGAAGCTGACCGCGCTCGTTCAGAATCGGAAGGAGGACTGAAGCCATGCCATATCCCTATAAGAAAATTGAGCAGGCGGATATTGATTATATCCGCTCGGCGACAGCGGCGGACCGCGTCTGGGTGGGCGATGAGATCGCGAATGAGTATTACCGGGACGAGATGCCGGAGTACGGCGTGTTTCC
>CANQEC010000157.1 GCA_947594335.1 uncultured Lachnospiraceae bacterium | reverse complement strand
TGAGATTCATCGGGCTTGGTTTCCTCTGGTTCCGTCTCCGTGGGTTTGGTTTTCTCTGATTCCGTCTCCGTAGGCAGCTCTGACTCCGTCTGACTTTCGCCTGACGTCCCCGATTTCTCAGAAAACGGCTCAGATTCCGACCCTGAGTGCGGTTCTACCGGAAGCTCGCTTTTCGCCTCCGATTTCTCAGAAAACGCCTCAGATTCCATCTCGGATTCCGTTTCTTCCTCAGAGGAAATTCTGTTCTGTGCTTTTTCCGGCTCCGCTGCAGGCTCACTTTGCGTTTCCTGTGGTACTGCTGTCCGCATTTTTGCCCCGGACTCAGCTTCTGAATTTTCCGCACCCATGACGATGCTTTCTCTTACTATTCCCGGAATATCCTGACACAGCAGCAGCGCAGACATCATCACCGCCGCAGCAGCGGCTGTGTTTTTCTTCATGCCATGAATAAATTCCGTCCGTTTTCTTCTCCCTGCCCTGCGGCTCATCCTCTGTCCGCTGCCTTTTTTCCTGTCTTTTGGATTTATACCGGGCTGTTCCTTAAGATTCCTGTTGTTCATTCTCTGCCTCCTCATATGCTCTCTCCACCGCCTTTGCGGCTTCTTCGCACCGTTCGGAAAAAAAATCCTGCCCCCCTTCTGCTCTAATCTCTTCAATGGCAGACTGCAGTTCTTCCTTTTCGATTCCGGCAGACCGCAGTTTTGCCGATTCAAATATCAGCAGGTTCAGCATCTCCTCAAAAAGATTTTTTCTGGCAATTCCCGCCTCCTCTCCCTGCGACAGTTCTATCTGACAGAGCTGCGACAGATCCCTCCAGTAAACGGCGGAATCAGCCGCGTCCTCCCCTGTGATATCCCGTTTTCCAAGCTTTTCATAATAGCTGCCGATCTTCCCGTATATCCTGGCTTCCCTGACCCAGCCGCGCTTCTCCTCTTCGCTTTTTATATCCTCTGCAGCTTTGGCGAACCAGCCTGCCGCTGCCGTGCGGCCTCCCGTCCCCTCATAAAAATACCAGTAGGCAATCCCAAGATCATAGGCAAACCTTCCAAATTCCTCCGAATTCCTCTCCAGCTGATCAAATACTCGTTCCTTTTCCAGCGGCATCGTTATATCCATCAGCATCTGCAACGTCTGTTCCTCCTCCAGCGAAAAGACACAGTCATCAGCTGCCCGGGCCACAAATTCCTGATAAGGAAGAATCTCCTTCGGACACGTCAGGATCGCCTGCCTGTACAGCTGCGCCGCCTGCTCTGATCCGGCCAGCTCCGCTTTCTGGAGCAGCTTTTCAAATTCCTTCCTGCGGCCGCCTCCTCCCGCCGCAAGCTCCCCGGTATCCATCCAGGCCAGCGTCAGAACCCCGGCAAGCATCAGAACCGCAATTCCCGTCTGCCGGACGGAACGCTCAAATTCTCTCTGCTTTTTTATCCGCAGAAGTCTCTTTCTGACCGCGGCGGCGCTGCCGGGCCGTTTTTCCTGATCCTCCTCCAGGCATGCAAGAAGCAGCTTCCTCATCCGCCCTCTCCAGCATAAGCTGCGAAAAAAGCGAAAAATACCCCGTTCGGAACGCGGATAACGGTCGTTTTTCCCGCCAGTCTGCCGCTTTTTGTATCTCTCCCCGGTCAGAAGCAGAAACATCGTTGCGCCAAATCCGTACAGATCTGTTCGCACGTCAGGTCTTCCCCGCCGGTCAAACTGCTCCGGAGCGGCATACCCCGGCGTCCCAAGGCAGCTGTGTGCCGCCCCTTCCTCCTGCCGGAACGGCATGGCCGCTCCGAGATCCAGAAGCGTCAGGCGTCCGTCTGCATGGATCAGAATATTGGAGGGCTTTACGTCAAGATGCAGCACGGGCATCCGGCCGGTATGCAGATATTCCAGCGTATCGAGAAGCTGTTCGGCAACGCCGAAGAAAAACTGTCCGTCCGCGCCTCCCCGGATTGTATACTCGGAAAGAGCTGTCCCTTCCACATATTCCATCACAAGACAGACAACCCCGTTCTCCTGAAAGACATCAATAATCCCGGGCAGAGAGTCGTGATGTACATGTTTCAGCATATTCAGTTCGTGGACGCTTCTTCCCTCCCGGTTTTGTCCGGAAACCTTGACCGCCCGGGGAGCATCCGTCAGAATATGTCTTGCAAGATACACAGTCCCTTCTCCGCCTCTTCCAAGTTCACGGATTATCCGATATTTTCCTGCCAGCAAATCACCTGCTTTCAGCTCATCCACCTCCCCGGGTCAGATTGAAAGCATTTTGTCAGAACGCACCGATACCGCAGCTCTCAACCCGGCACTTCATCTTACTCTCAGTAAACAAGGAATACTATTTTGAAATTAAAGATATTAAAAGAATACATCAGATAAGAAACAAGATAAATTTTATATGCTTATTATACATCTTTATTTATTTATGTCAAGAAGTATTTTATATTTTATCAAAATATCTGAGTCTGATCGAGGAGGAGGTTTTTCCTCCTGCTTGTCTGCGCGGCCCGGGTGCTGCGCCAGCAGCTGATTTCCATGCCCGGACCTGCGCATAAACTGCAATCGCGAAAGGCAGGAGCATTCCTCAGAATGCTCCTGTCTCCATTCCTTTTTCCGCAAAATACTGATCGATACCGTCCGCAATTCCCTCAGCCATCTGCACCTGCACGTTCTCATCCGCCATCCGCAGATCATCCGACTGATTTGTCATAAATCCCATCTCTATGATCATGACCGGGATCTGACTCCAGTTCATTCCGCTCATATCATCGTAATACTGGACACCGAGACTCTCAAATTCCGTTTTTTCGCAGTAAGCGTCAAGAACGCACTGTCCAAGCAGAAACGAATCCTCGGCAAGATAAGAAACGTACGGGTTGGATGGAGAAGGAACCATCGCAAGAGCCCCCTGTACATCCGCATTTTCGGAACCGTTCGCGTGGATTCTCACGAAAATATCCCCGCCCTCTTCCCAGGCTATCTGGGCACGTTCTATATTGCTGACCGCCGTATCATTGTCTTCCCGCGTCATAACAACCCGATACCCGCGCTGTTCCAGCTCGTCGCGCAGCAGCAGAGAAATCTCCAGATCCAGCTCGTACTCCGGCTTCCCGCTGAAACGGCCCTCCGTTCCCGTCGTTGCCTTCTCCTTCATCTCGGAAGATCCGGGGCCGATCGGTTCCACATCGCTCATCATGACCCAGCTTCCCTGATGGCCCGGGTCAATCGCGACCGTCAGTTTTTCTTCCGCGGCGGATTCACTTTCCGTCTCCTCCTGCAAAAAACTGTCTCCCGTCTCCATCTGCAGTCCGGATACATCCTGTCCCTCATCTGCCTGGGCCGGTTCGGCTGCCGTCTCCTGTTCCTGGTATTGCGCCGCTTCCTGCCCGGCGGCTTCGGCCCAGGTCAGCCCGGCCAGGCAAACGGTCAGAGCGGCCGGTACAAAAAGCATTTTTAAATTTCGTCTGCGGTTCATTTTATCACCTCTCTTTACGGCTGATACTCTTCCATTGCCCGGGCGACCGGTTCCTCACAGGCACGCATCGCAAGGATTGTCTTCTCCATCAATTCTTCAAGCGTCCAGCCCAGCTGCTCCGCTCCGCTCCGAATCACATCGCGCGAGCATCCCGCGGCGAACCGTTTATCCTTAAACTTTTTCTTCAGACTGGATACCTCCATATCCGCCGCGCTCTTTGACGGTCTCATTTTTGCCGCCGCGCCGATCAGCCCGGTCAGCTCATCCGCCGCAAACAGCACCTTTTCCATCTCGTGCACCGGTTCCACGTCACAGCAGATCCCATAGCCATGGCTGCAGACAGAGTGGATCAGTTCCTCGCTGGCGCCGCCTTCGCGAAGCAGTTCGGGCGCCTTCAGACAGTGCTGTTCCGGGTAAAGCTCAAAATCAATATCATGCAGAAGTCCCACGATCTCCCAGTATTCCCTGTCCTCCTCATAGCCAAGTTCTTTCGCAAACCAGCCCATCACGGCCTCCACGGTCAGCGCATGCTGAATATGGAACGGTTCGCTGTTGTACTTCCTAAGAAGCGTGTAAGCTTCTTCTCTTGTCAGATTGCTTTTCATAATCCTGTCCCTTCCTTTTTTGCCTTTTTGCTTTTTTGCTCATTTACTCAGATTTTTGATCTTCTCCGTCAGCTCTCTGGCATCCGCGGCAAACACCTTTGCCCCGCGGCTTCGCAGAAATGAAGCCTCCCGGAATCCCCAGGTTACAAGAATACAGCGGATCCCCGCGTTTTTGGCCGTCTGGATGTCAACCTCGGAATCGCCGATGTACACAGCGTCCGAAAGCGGTACGCCGATCGTATCGAGCGCTTTTTCCAGCATGGCAGGAGCCGGCTTTTTCGCGATTTTGCCGCTCTCCCCGACCGCCGTATCGATCAGCCCGGGGAAATAATAATCACTCAGCTTCGATACCGCGAAATCCGCCTTGTTCGACACGATTGCCGTGCAAAATCCTTCCTCCTTAAGTTCTTTCAGCATCGGAAGAATTCCGGGATACGGCTTCGTCTCATCCATGCAGTGTTCGTTATAATAGGCGCGGAACGCCTGATACGCTTCCTCAAACCGCGGATCATCCGATCCGCCCGGAAGAATGCGCCCAATCAGCTTTGCGATCCCGTTCCCCACAAAACTCTGTATCTCATCGCGGGAACGTTCCGGCAGCCCCAGACTATTCAGCACATGATTCGCGCTCGCCCAGAGATCATCCATCGTGTCAAGGAGCGTCCCGTCCAGATCAAAAATCGCAGCGCCGCGGCCTTTGGTCGTTCTCATAAAAAGTACCCCTTATTCTTATTCTTTGTGTTCCGGTAAAAATAGCGTTCTCCGGACACTGTCCTTTTCCCCGCCTTTTTCTTTGCGATCACATAGACGTAATAAACATTTTTTCCCGATATCTTCTTCCCGCCAAACCGTTTCAGTACGATGGAGGAAGATGCTCCCCCGACGGATTTTACCTTTTTATAACCGCTCCTGCCGCTTCGGGATACATAGATATCGTATCCGGAAACGCCCGCAATACGCTTCCACTGTATTTTGAGCTTCCCCTTCGATACGCGGACATTTTGGATGCGCGGCTGCGCGAAAACCCAGGAAGGATCCGACCATTCTCCGAATATTTCTTCTTCCCCGAGCTCAATGTAGGCGCGCACCAAAACTGTACAGACCTCCGAAGAAGGTATCCGGTTAAGCCTGGCCGTTTCGGTGCCGCCTCTGACCCTTCCCCGGGCCACAGTCTGTCCTTTTCTGTCCGTCAGCATATACTCATAGCCGTCCGCGCAGGCCATCTTTTCCCAGGCTATGCTGCAGCTTTCTGTCCGGTCATACCACCCGGTCTGCCGGACATTCTGAACTTTGCCCGGAAGTGTTCTGGCCGCGGCCGTATATCCGGCAAGTTTTGTCCTGATATCGCCGGATGTGTCCATATACTCATAATCCACTCTGACATAATTGCGGCTGCCGCTTAAAAGACTGTCGATCTCCCATGTCATCACGGAATCGTCCGCCGATGCGTACAGCGTGCTGTCTGCATTGCTCGTACCGACATATATGAGATAACGCAGCGCATCTTCTTTTAAATTCCACCGGACCGTGACCGAATGTTCGGACGCGCCGGTCTGTTCCAGCCCTGAGGCCCGGCTGTTTTCCCCGGGAAGCAGGAAGAACAGAACTGCCGCAAAAAGACAGCCTGCAAAAAAACGCTTCAGGTATTTCTTCATTTTTCATCCCCCCGATCTGTCTTTGCAGAAAACGGAGCCTACAGCCAGATAATGTAAATCAGCGTGACGCAGAACCCGATGCAGACAAGCATCAGTCCAAAGGAGAGGCTTCGCCCGATGATCATATTTTTCTCTCTGAGACTCAGCCGTTTCATTGCCAGCGTATGACGGTAATCTGTGTCAACCGGCGATCTCCGCCGCCAGGTCCGGTTCATGATATCCCGGAAAAAATTGATGACCGTGCCTGCCGCCTGCGTTGCCGCTGTACCCTCCGGCAATTCATGGGGAAGCGGACTGTCACGGTAGACGGTCTTCCTGAGCACGACTACGCAAAGATCAAGCAGCGAATCAAACACCCGGCAGAACACGGTGCCGGCCAGGATCAC
>CANQEC010000156.1 GCA_947594335.1 uncultured Lachnospiraceae bacterium | reverse complement strand
CAGTATCATACATAATTACAGCGCAATGCCCTGTGCCAGCATAGCGTCCGCAACCTTCTCAAAGCCTGCGATGTTCGCGCCGGTCACATAGTTGCCCTCAACGCCATAGCGCTTTGCGGCATCTGAAATCTTGGCATAGATATCATTCATCATTCTCTGAAGCTTCTCATCAACTTCCTCAGCTGTCCAGGACAGACGGCTGCTGTTCTGGCACATCTCAAGTGCGGAAGTACCAACGCCGCCCGCATTGGAAGCTTTGCCCGGAAGGAACAGTATGCCTTCCTGAAGGAAGAAGTCAGTAGCTTCTCTTGTGCTCGGCATGTTCGCGCCCTCTGCGACAACGTTGCAGCCGTTTGCCTTCAGAGTCTTCGCGTCCTCAATGTTCAGCTCATTCTGCGTAGCGCACGGAAGCGCGATATCGCACTTGATCGACCAGATTCCCTTGCCTGCTGTGTATACGGAACCTGCAACCTCGTCCGCGTACTCTTTGATTCTGCCGCGGCGCACTTCCTTGATCTCTTTTACAACATCAAGCTTAATGCCGTTCGGATCGTAGATGTATCCGTTGGAATCGCTCATCGCCACAACCTTCGCGCCGAGCTGCTGTGCCTTCTCTGTCGCGTAGATCGCCACGTTTCCGGATCCGGAAACAACGACTGTCTTGCCTGCGATGTCAATATCATGATCCTTCAGCATAGCGTTCAGGATATAAACAAGGCCGTAGCCTGTAGCCTGCGTACGAACCAGAGAACCGCCCCATGTCAGGCCCTTTCCTGTCAGAACGCCCTCATACAGTCCGGTAAGTCTCTTGTACTGGCCATACATATAGCCGATCTCTCTTCCGCCTACTCCGATATCTCCTGCCGGGACATCCTGGTCAGCTCCGATATATTTGGAAAGCTCTGTCATAAAGCTCTGGCAGAATGCCATAACTTCTCTGTCTGATTTGCCCTTCGGGTCAAAGTTGGAACCGCCCTTACCGCCGCCGATCGGAAGTCCTGTCAGAGAATTCTTGAAGATCTGCTCGAAGCCGAGGAATTTCAGAATGCTCTGGTTTACTGACGGATGGAATCTGAGTCCTCCCTTGTACGGTCCGATTGCGCTGTTAAACTGTACGCGGTAACCTTTATTGATCTGCACTTTGCCGTTGTCATCTACCCACGGCACCTTGAAGGAGATAATACGCTCCGGCTCAACAAGACGCTCAAGCAAAGCAGCTGCACGGTATTTTTCTTCGTTTGCATCAATGACAAGCTTCAGGGAGTCAAGTACTTCCTTTACTGCCTGGTGAAACTCGGGCTCACCCGGATTCTGGGCTACTACGCGGTCATAAATTTCTTCTGTGTAAGACATCTTTTTTCCCCCTTGTTCAAAATAAAGTGTTAAACATTTCCGTATTATACACCAAAGATTCCTCCGGCGCAATTACTTTTTAGCGCTTTACCGCACAAAATTACCCTTGTTTTTCGCATAAATATACAGCAAAAACAACAAAGGACCGCCGCAGGTACTCCCTGTGGCGGTCTCTTCGTTCGCGCTGTTGTTTTGCTCACACATTTAAGCGTCTCTTATGCAGGAGCTTTCGACAAGCAGGCTTGCCTCCAGCTCCTTCATAGAGACCGGGCTTCCTAATCTCAAAAGCCCAACGGATTGTTTCATTGATAATCCGCAGCCGCTCCCAGCGTAATCTCAACCTGCTCCTCGACATACTCTCCGTCCTGGGCCTGTTTGACTGTCACCTTGACCGTCTCGCCCGCCGCATAGTACGCAAGCAGATCGCGCAGTCCATCCATGTCGCTGACACCGTTTCCGTCAAACTTTGTGATGACGTCGCCCTTGCGGATGCCCGCTTTCTCGGCCGGCGTTCCCTCTCCGACGGAGGTAACGCAGATACCCTGCGGGATTCCGTAAAGCGCTGTGGCTTCGCTCGTCACACCCTCTCCGGTGATTCCGATGTACGCGCTTTCGCTCTCATCCACAACTTCCGTTCTGGTTTTCTTGTTCATCAGATCCTCAAGAATCGGCTCCGCGTAAGAGATCGGGATCGCGTAACCCATACCTTCCACTCCGTTTGACGCAGCCTTCGCCGAATTGATTCCGATCACTCTGCCCTTCATATCTACCAGAGCTCCGCCGCTGTTGCCGGGGTTGATCGCCGCGTCCGTCTGGATCAGAGCCGCCGTATAACCATCCAGATCAATCTGGCGGTCAAGCGCGCTCACAATACCGGTCGTCACGGACTGACCATAGCCGAGCGCATTGCCGATCGCAACCACCTGCTCGCCGACGAGCAGATCATCCGAGCTTCCAATCTGCGCAATGCGGATCTGATCAAGCGTATCATCCTTGATATCTTCAAGATTTACCGCCACCACAGCCAGGTCGTTGGACTCATCCGTTCCCTTTACAACCGCTTCCACGACCTCGTCGTCCACAAAGCCTACCGACAGCTCCGTCGCTCCCTCGACTACATGATAGTTCGTGCAGATCAGAAGCTCCGTATCGCTCTTGCCGATAATGATGCCGGAACCTGCGCTGACGCTCTCATACTCTCTCGTCCGCGGCTGGGATCCGTACCCGCGTCCGTAGAATCCGAACATACCGTAGATATCCATTACTTCCTCAACCGACTTGTTGGTAATCGACACGGCCGCCGGCATCATGACCTTCGCCACATCCGATACGCCTGTGATCTCTCCGTCGGCCGGCGTATCCGTACCCGCAACATCCTCAGTGGAAAGCACCATGTAGTTTTCTCCGTTCTCGCCTTCCGCAAAGCCGGTCGCTCCCGCGATCACACCTGCTGCCATAACCCCCGCGCACAATAACGTAATCACTGTTTTTTTCTTCATAATTCAGGACCTCCTCCTATGCGGGACAGTTTATTTTCACAGGCCGCAGCCTGAAGTTTTCTGTCCTTCGTTTCTATAGCTCGTAGTATACATACGGCTTTTGACAGATTTGTGATTAATATATGGTTCATTTGTGGTAATTTTGTGTTCGTTTTGTGAACAAGACTAATCACCGTCCGCACGCTTCTCCCCAAACCGCCCCAGGATCATTCCAAACCAGGTCACGATGTTTGAACCGTTCATAAACTCAATCCCTGCCTTTTCCGCCAGCTTCGGAACAATGATCCCGTAGCTTTCAATGCAGGGCAGCATCCGGTCCGGATGGCGGCAGGGCGCGTCAGGATAGGCGCATTTATCGCAGATCGCACAGGAATCGGCAGAGAGCGCCAGCGTCCTGTACCCCGCCTTTTCAAAAATTCCCCGGATCTCTTTTGTGACTTCCTCATGCGCGGCTCTTGTCGCCAGAGTTTCCTCCATATCAGCCGCGTCCATGACCTCGGCAATTGTTGTAAACACAAACACTTCCGGAAAAGCGGCGCACCTGTTCCGGCATTCCTCCACTGTTCCTACTCCCGGCGGACACGACCAGCTTGTTCCGCAGCGTGGACATTCGCTTTCACAGATCTCTCTGACACGATCAGAAAAGGGGATTTCTTCCTCGCTCAGCCACGCATACTGAACAACCGGAAGTTCCTGCAGACTTTCCTCCACCAGCTTTCTCAAACCCTTCCTGTCAATCTCCGCCATACCAGTTCCTCCCATATTCTTTCAATTCCCGCTTTCGCTTTCACAGTATATACGATTTTTTTTTAATCATCAACTGTCTTTGACAGGAATTCTCATATCTTTCCGCTGCCTCCGGATCCGGCATTTTTCCGCAGCCCGGATTTTTTGCCGCGGATGGCATTAATTGCTGTTCCCGGAATATCATTAATCTCTTTCCAGAAAGAACGGCTTGCTTTTTTCGACAATCCTTGTTATCCTTTTTTAAAACAAACAGGAAATTATAATTCCGGAGGTTACGTATGAATCTGATCATAAAAGGGATTCTTTCCGGATTTTGGCTCATTATTGTTCCTGCCGCTTCCGGTATCCCGCTTTTGAGAAAAAATCCCCGGTATACACCGGGCGAATGTTTCCTGGCAGGCTATCTGTTTTTGTTTGCCCTGGCGGAAATCCTGATCCTTCCCATGTACTATCTGCGGATGCCTCTGCACGTTCTTGTACAGCTTTATGCCGCGGCATCCGGACTGGCCGCCCTCTGCGGAATTTTCTGTCTCAGAAAACAGGCGGGCAGACTGGCCGGCGATATAAAACGCAGTGTACGCGGCGCATCGCCTTATTTCTGGTGCGCCCTGATCCTCATAATCATGCAGATGTGTATCCTTGCAGTATACGCGCACTTTGACGCGGATGATGCTTTTTATGTCGCAACGGCGACAACCGCCGTTCAGACTGACAGTATCTTTCTGGTCAATCCCTATACCGGTTTTTCCTATGGAGATTATGTGCCGAGCAGATATATTCTCTCGCCGTTTCCCATATTTCTGGCCGTCATCAGCCGGCTTTGCGGTGATCTTCACCCGGCGATCATGGCGCATACGGTTTTTCCGCCCGTTTTTCAGATGCTCTCCTATATGATTCTGTATCAGATCGGGCGCAGATGGTTCAGAGAAGACGCCATGCGGCGCGGAATCTTTCTGTTTCTTGCGGCCGCGCTGAACTGCTTCTCCGCGTACTCCATCTACAATGCCGGCAATTTTCAGATGATCCGCATCTGGCAGGGAAAAGCGCTGCTCGCGGCCGCGTTCATTCCCATGCTGTTCTTCCTGTCCCTTGCTGTTGTGATGGAAGAGCAGCCCGAGTATCCATGGCTGCTGCTGTTTCTGGCAAACGCAGGCTGCTGCCTGCTCTCCTCAATGGGAATTATCCTGGCTCCGCTGGTACAGGGCATTTTTCTTCTTCTCGCTCTTTTCCGCTTCCGAAGCCTGAAGCGCTTCCTCAAAGGGTTCCTGTGCTGCGTGCCGTCGCTTGTTTTCGGAGTCATCTATCTTTTCGTGCTCAAAGCCTGATATATCAGACAGGGAATAAAACCCGTCTCTGCAAAACGGCGGACAGCCAATCTGCAGAAACGGCCAGGATCCATTTCCCGTCCGATATATGCCCCGCAAAGACGCGCTTAAAATTCGGAGGCAAAACTTTATGAAAGAAATTATTGACTGGATCGTCACCAACTGGAACATGTACTGGGGAGACGGATCCTTCCTGTGCCTGCTTCTGGCCGCGGTCATTTATCTCATCGGCTGGAAGCGCAAAAAAAGAAGCGTGCGGCAGGCCCTTGTGTATCTGCTCGCTTCCCTGTTCCTGTTCGTCTGCCCGCTCACCGCGGGAATCATTCAGAAATGCGTCGGTGAGACCGTTTACTGGAGAGTCCTCTGGATCCTCCCGGTCACGCCGGTCATCGCCCTCGCGGGTGCGGAGCTGCCCGAGGAGAAGCACATTGATTTTCTTCACTCGGGTCTGGCCGTCGTGTTCATCGCCGCGGTGATCATCTGCGCAAACAGCCTGCTTCACTCGGGAAATTACAGCAGGACGTACAATTATCAGAAGGTTCCGGACGAGGTCGCCAATATCTGCAATCTTGTCCTGGAAAATTCGGATGAGGGAACCGAGGTCCGTCTTGCCGCGGACGATCATATCGCCTCCTACGTGCGGGTTTACGACCCCTCCATCATCATGCCGTACGGCAGGCGCACCAAGGGTTCTCTCGACCGGAAAAGCCAGTCCCTGTACAACGCGATCAATTCCGCTTCCCCTGATTACGGACGTATCGCGGAACTCGCGGCAGACAAAAAATGCAGCTTTATCTCTGTCGCCATACCTGAAGACTTCGAAGCGGACGAAATGGAGAGCATGGGATATACTTTGATCGGAACCGTAAATCAATACGGCGTCTTTAAAAGGCTGCCGTCCTGACGGCGGCAGACAAAAGAAAAGACACAGAGAAAGGAAGTTATTATGGCAAATTTCTGTCTTATGATTCAATATGACGGCTCCAGATACAATGGCTGGCAGCGTCAGGGAAACACATCAAACACGATTCAGGAAAAGCTGGAATCCGTTCTCGAGGATCTCTACGGGGAACCTGTGGATCTGAACGGCTCCGGACGTACGGACGCCGGCGTTCACGCGCTCCGGCAGATCGCCAGCTACCGGATCCCCAGGATCCTGAGCCGCTATTCCTGCCAGGAGATTCATAAATTCCTGAATTC
>CANQEC010000155.1 GCA_947594335.1 uncultured Lachnospiraceae bacterium | reverse complement strand
TCTAATATTTACTTTGGATGTGCTTCTTTAATGTCTTGATAGAAATAACTTGAAGTTTGAATACATTTGTATTACAATAATTTAACAGATAAATCAGGTGTGTAATTACAAGGAATGATTTTATGAATAATGATGACAGGAGGTTAGTGATCCGGCCACAAAAATACAGTGGAGAAACAACTGTTACATCTATACGGATGCCAAAAAGCATGCTTGCAGATATTGATAAGGTAGCAGCCGCAACAGGTCGATCAAGGAACGATATTATGCTGATCAGTTTAGAATTTGCTTTGCAGCACATGGAAGTGGAAGAAAAAGAGGAATAACAGCAGGGAGGAAAAGGGATGGCAAAGTTTGCGATTGAATGCCCGAAGTGTGGAAAATATGCGGAAGCAAAAACAGGATTCTTTGCAAGGAAAAAGATTGAATGTTCCTGTGGAAATGTAATCAATGTACGGACAGACAGGCTTGCGTCGAGAGAATGCCCGCATTGCGGAAACCAGATTGCCTTCGACCAATCGAAGGGCGCGAAAGCAGTCTGTCCGGTATGCCGCGAGTTGATCAATACAATGGCTGAGCAGCAGAAAACAGAGGAATTTTCCTGCGCACAGTGCGGTGTGCGGCTGATCACGGCAAAGAGTGCAAAAACCTATGTTTGTCCGGTATGCGATTTTGTGAACGATGTACAGGAACGGATTACGCAGGAGAAAATAAAAAGGGATGGACTGGCAAGCATCATCAAGTATGAGGGAGATAGCAGCACGCTGATTTGGAAGCATCCGATTGAGGATTTTAATTATGGTTCCCAGTTAATTGTACATGAGAGCCAGGAAGCCATCTTTTTCCGGGACGGTCAGGCACTGGATCTTTTTGGCCCCGGTCGTTATACACTTGAAACACAGCAGCTCCCGCTGCTGGAAAGAGTATATCAGCTTCCGACTGATACGGAAGGAACATTCCATTCGGAAGTCTATTTTATCAATAAAACGATTCAGATGGCGATGAAATGGGGAACGCCGGAGAAAATCCGTTTTATCGATCCATTGACAGGCGTGCCTCTGGAACTGGGGGCATCCGGGGAAATGAACCTTCAGGTTTCTGATTCTCGGACGCTGCTGGTTAAACTGGTAGGAACTGCAAAAGGCATCTCGTGGGAAGACAGCTCTGGATTTTCAAAATCGTTGCAGGCATCTTTCCGCCCCTTGGTTACAAATATTGTAAAGGCAAATCTGCCTTTGATCATCAAAGAGGAAGCAATCGACCTTCTTGAAATTGATGAAAAGCTGGATATCATTTCCATGGCTCTTCACGAAAAGCTGCTGCCTGGATTTGAGGAATACGGTCTTACGATCCCGCAATTTTACATAACGCGTGTGGTGCTCCCGGAAGACGATCCAAACTTTAAGAGAATACGCGAATTACATACTATTACGCTGCAGACAAGAATCATACAGGCTCAGGCTACAGTAAAAACGGCGGAAGCTCAAAATGAAGCTTTATACAGGACTGCCCAGGAACAGAGCAAGGCGGTAATCGAGACAGCACGCCGGGAAAGTGAACTTCAGAGACAGATTACGGAAACAGAGATCGCAAAACGGGAGGCTGAACGGAAAATTATCGCAGCACAGGCAGAGGCACAATCTCAGCGTATTGCCGGACTTACGGAAGCAGAGATTATGCAGGCCAAGGGTTACACGCAGAAAGATGTGCTGCAGGCAGAAGTGCAGAAAGCATATGCAGAAGGAATCGGAAACATAGGTTCGTCGGGTACTGGTGGCATTGTGGGTGATATATTCGGCTTTGGCATTGGGATGGCTGCGGCGGGAGCGATGGCTCCGCAATTTGGCAGTATTATGCAGGGCATCCAGAATCCCGGACAGACAGGTCCGATACAAAACAGTTCGATACAAAACGGTGGGGGCTTGTCTGCTTTTGATACCTGGGACTGCAGCTGCGGACAAAAAAATCTTCGAGGAAATTTTTGTATGAACTGTGGAGCAAAACGCCCGAAGATTGAGAACGGATGGAACTGCAGCTGCGGACAGAAAGGAATTATCGGGAATTTCTGTCCGAATTGCGGCATGAAAAAACCGGAGACAGATCCAGGAACCTGGGACTGTGGCTGTGGGCAAAAGAGAATTACCGGGAATTTTTGCCCGAACTGTGGAAAAAAGAGGGGGGAGTAGGTTGTGAAAAAAAACGAAAGTCGTGTATATATCAGCCTGGCCATTTTGCTGACTGTGTTCAGTCTGATCGCGTTTGCAGTTCCATTTGCAGAGACGGGAACATTCTGGACTGCGTATCTTTTTATGCTTATCGCAGCCGCCCTGCAGATCTGTATCTTCCATGTGTTGTTTGCGGAAAATGCCGATGCAAAGAGCAGGTTTTACGGTTTTCCGATCGCAAAGATTGGTGCTGTCTATCTGCTTGTGCAGCTGGCAGTCAGCCTGATTGAGATGGCGGCAGCGGCAGCTGTACCAGCCTGGGCATCGGTTGTTATTAACGCGATCCTGCTGGCAGCGGCGCTGCTCGGCTGTATTGCAGGCAATACCGTGAAAGAAGAAATAGAGCACCAGGACACGCAGCTGAAAGAGAAAGTTTCAAACATGCGCGCTCTGCAGTCACTTTCCTCCGCGCTTGTGGGACAGTGCAGTGATCCGAACCTGAGAGAGACTCTCCGCAAGATGGCGGAACGTTTTAAATTCAGCGATCCTATCTCGTCAGAAGAGACGGAGGAGCTGGAAGCGGAGCTTCAGAAACAGATGAATGAAATACAAAAAGCTGTGATTGATAATGACAACGAAACGGTGAAAGACCTGTGTGACCGTATCCTGTCGGTGCTGAAGGAAAGAAACCGTATCTGTATGCTGAATAAATAAAAGAGCAGAGAGGAGAAGAGTTATGGCAGTATTCAGATGCAAAATGTGCGGCGGAGATCTGCTGATGACAGAAGGCTCATCAACATGTGTCTGTGAATTTTGCGGGACAGAGCAGACGATTCCCACCGTCAAAGATGAAAATCTGCAGGGATTGTTTAACCGTGCAAACGTCCTGCGCATGAAAGCTGAGTTTGATAAGGCAGAAGAAATTTATGAAAAGATTCTGCGGGCAGATGAAAGCGAGGCGGAGGCGTACTGGGGATTGATCCTCTGTAAATACGGAATCGAGTATGTCGAAGATCCGGTTACGTTTAAGAGGATACCCACCTGCCACCGAACATCCTACGAGGCTGTTATAGCGGATGAGGATTACAAAAATGCCCTGAAATACGCGGATATCACTCAGCGCGGGATTTATGAGACGGAGGCGAAGACGATCGACGACATCCAGAAAGGAATCCTTGCGATTTCACAGAAGGAAGATCCCTATGACGTCTTTATCTGCTATAAAGAAACGGATGAAAATGGAAAACGGACGCAGGACAGCGTAATCGCCAACGACATCTATTACCAGCTGACACAGGAAGGCTTTAAGGTCTTCTATGCCGCGATCACTCTGGAAGACAAGCTTGGAAGTGAATACGAGCCATATATTTTTTCAGCATTGAATACCGCGAAGGTCATGCTCTGCCTCGGTACAAAACCGGAATATTTCAGCGCGGTATGGGTCAAGAATGAGTGGTCGAGATTCCTGAAGCTGATGAAAAAGGATCGGTCAAAGCTGCTGATCCCGTGTTATAGGGATATGGACGCCTATGAACTGCCGGAAGAATTCGCGCATCTGCAGGCACAGGATATGTCAAAGATCGGTTTTATCAATGATCTTATCCGAGGCATCCGGAAAGTAGTTTCCAGAGAAGAAAAAGGTTCCGAAATAAAAGAGGCAGTTATTGAACATGGAAGCGGGACAAACATTGCCCCGCTGCTCAAACGAGCCTTTATGTTCCTGGAAGACGGTGAATGGGAAAGGGCGGATGATTTCTGTGAGCAGGTTCTAAATAATGATCCGGAGAACGCGCAGGCATATGTCGGCAAGCTGATGGCCCAGCTGAAGGTTAATAAGCAGGAAAAACTGGTGAACTGTGAAAAGCCATTTGACGACAGGAACAGTTACCGCAAAGCGGTGCGGTTTGCCTCTCCGGAGCTTAAGGAGGAACTGGAGGGGTATGTGGAGTCAATAAAAATCCGCAATGAAACAAACCGGCTTAATGGCATCTACGATCAGGCTCAGAGAAAATATGACACTGCTGAAACCGAAGATCAGTTCAAAGAGGCAGCATCAGTCTTTCAGTCGATCGCGGAGTGGAAAGATTCCAGAGAAAAAGCGGCAGATGCGTTGGAAAAGGCGGAGGAAACCCGGAAACAGTTCCTGTATGACAGAGCAGTGAATCAGGCAAATCTGAACCGAATTGAAACATACAAAATTGCAATCGAGCTGATGGAAGACATAAAAGGATGGATGGATGCTGATGAGAAAATATCAGAGTATAAGTCTGCTCTTCAAAAACTGATTGAGAAAGATGAGGCAGAACGAAAAGAAGCGCAGATTGCAAGGGAGAAACGAGTTGAGCAGATACGACAGGCCAAAGAAGCAGCCCGGAAGAAAAAACGACGACTCGAGATCGGCATTATTCTGATAGCTCTGGCAGCGGCAGCTGTTTTCGCTGTGATGAAGCTGGTCATCATTCCGAACAATCAATACAGTGAGGCTGAGAAGTTGCTTTCTGCAGGAGACTATGACGGAGCGATTGACGTATTTACTAAACTTGGAACTTATAAAGATGCTGCAGACAGAGCATATGAGGCAGAAAAGGCAAAAGAAGAAGAAGATTTAGCTGAACGGTACCAAAATGCAAAAAACCTTCTGACAATAGGTGACTATGATGAAGCAATTGCTGAATTTTCTTTACTCGGAAATTATAAAGATGCCGCAGACAGAGTTAAAGAGGCAAGAGAAGCAAAATACCAGTTTTTCTATAATGAGGCAACTACATTAGAAAACGCTGGAGAATATGCAAAAGCTGCTATAGTGTATGGAAAATTGGAAGATTATTCTACCTCAAAAGAGAAATCTGCCGCGATATGGGAACAAATTTCTTGTCGGGATACGATTATGGCAGGTTATCGTCATATGGTTGGACTGAAGTCTGATGGAACGGTTATGGCAGTCGGAAACAATGAATATGGTCAATGTAATATATCCGGTTGGTCAGATGTTGTAGCGATCTCGGTAGGGGACTGGCATACGATTGGATTGAAATCTGACGGAACGGTCGTAGCAGTTGGTAACAATAAGTATGGCCAATGTAATGTATCCGACTGGTCAGATATTGTGGCAATTTCAGCGGGAAGCTGGCATACAGTTGGATTGAAATCTGACGGGACGGTTGTAGCAGTCGGTAACAGTAAAACTGGTAAGTGTAATGTATCTGACTGGTCAGATATTACGGCAATTTCGGCGGGGGACTGGCATACGATTGGATTGAAATCCGACGGAACGGTCGTAGCAATCGGCGACAATGGATTGGGGCAGTGTAACGTATCTAAATGGTCAAATATTGCGGCAATTTCGGCAGGGGAGCGGCATACAATTGGATTGAAATCCGACGGAACAGTTGCAGCAGTTGGTAACAATAAGTATGGCCAATGTAATGTGTCTGACTGGGCAAACATTGTAACAATTTCGGTAGGATACGAACATACGGTAGGTCTGAAATCCGATGGCACAGTGGTTGCTGTTGGTGATAATAGTGCGGGACAATGTAATGTATCCGACTGGTCGGAGATTGTTTCAATTTTTGCAGGTGCCAACCATACAGTCGGGTTGAAATCGGATGGAACTGTTGTTTCCGTAGGTGACAATGATGATGGCGAGTGTGATGTCTCTAACTGGTCAGACATTAAGCTCCCAAATTGAGGTTAACACCGGCAAAAATATAACTTCTCGGAATCTCAATGAAGGAGATTCTAGCCGAAACTTGACAACTGAATATCGTGCAATCAAAGAAATTTGCGAGAAAGTGACAGTAATGAAGCTCCGTCATGAGCAAGAATGAAGAAAAGAAAGAATATCATGGTAGGAATCCCATTTCAGAAGCATGAATACCGGAGGACCACTACAGGAATCGGATACCACCTCTACATGTATGTGGTATCCGAAGAAATAACATTCCCGGTGGGAGTCCCAG
>CANQEC010000154.1 GCA_947594335.1 uncultured Lachnospiraceae bacterium | reverse complement strand
AGAAGCCGCCACGTCCTCGTCCTCCTCCCTGGAAAACGTGCAGGTCGAATAAAGAAGGTATCCGCCCGGCCGGAGCATCCGCACCGCGTAATCCAGAATCTCTTTCTGAAGCGGCGCATACGCTTCGGGTCCCCGCTGTTCCCAGCTCCGTGCAAGCGACGCGTCTCTGCGGAACATCCCTTCCCCGGAGCAGGGGGCATCGACAAGTATCCTGTCAAAGCAGCAGCCGAACGATCCAAAAAGCCTCTCCGGCGTCTCCGCTGTCACGCAGCAGTTGGAGACTCCCCACAAAGAAAGATTCCGCACAAGAGCTTTCGCGCGCGTCGCGCTCACGTCGTTGGCGATCAGGACTCCTTTCCCCCGAAGCCGGGACGCGAGCTCCGTCGCTTTTCCGCCCGGCGCCGCGCACAAGTCAAGCACAAGATTTCCAGGCTCCACGGGAAGCCGCGAGGCAGGCAGCATCGCGCTTGGCTCCTGCACGTAATACAGTCCCGCAAAATAATGCGGATGCCGTGTCACATCATCCTTTTTGGGATCATAGTAGAATCCGTTTTCCGTCCACGGCACCGGTCTCAGACTAAAACGGGACAAAGCCCCAAAGCCGTCCGCCGGTATCCGCGCCGTATTCACACGCAGACCGCAAAAGCTGTCTTTTTGATATTCCTCCAGAAACTCTTCAAACTCTGAACCAAGCTGTTCCCGCACGCGCTCAAGGAACAGAGGCGGAAGCGCAGCTGCCATATCCTCTCTCCGATCTTATCTGTCGTTCATTTTAAGTATCTGCGGCCTGGAACGCCGGATGCGCACGGGCGCCCATGTGCCAGGGACACATCCTTTGTTCTGCGCAGGCCGGCACATTCAAACAGTGTCAGATATCCTGTGTCAGCAGCTGGGCACGGTAGCCTTCCGCAATGATATCAAGTTCACGTCCGAAGCGCTGGAGCTGTTCCAGATCATTTAATTCATAAATGCGGTAAAATTCATCCTGGATTTTCATGACCTCCCGCTTGTTCGCCAGGCGGTACAGATTCTGGATCGTATTCAGAATATCGGAAACCAGATTTGTCTGTATCTGGAAGGAATTCTGCGCATCCATAATCTCGCTGCGCACATACGACATTTCATTATCGAGTACAATAATGGCCTCGGCCGCTGTCGCCAGCTTTTCACGGATATGATCCGGAATATTTCTCTTGTATTTGTACTGGAGCGAATGTTCGATCGTGGACCAGAAATTCATCGCAAGCGTCCGGATCTGTATTTCTACTTTGATCTCCCGTTCTCCGGACAGCGTCTGCACCCGATATCTGACGATCATATGATAACTGCGGTATCCGCTCTCTTTCATGTGGTTGATGTAATCCCGCTCGGATATGACCGTCATGTCCTTTCTTTTGCGGATAAGTTCAACAACCCGCTGGATATCCTCGACGAACTGGCAGATGATCCTGACTCCTGCGATATCCACCAGACGGTCTTCAATCTCATCGATTGTGATTTTTTTCTTCTGCGCTTTATCAAGAATGCTTGATATCGTTTTGACTCGGCCGGTCACCTGTTCGATCGGGGAATACAGACCCTTGCTCCGATGCTCATAAATTAAATGTTCGAACTTAAAAGTAAGTTCTTTGACTGCCAGGTCATATGGCATTAAAATTTCACGCCACAGCTGTATTTCCATGTTTCATTCTCCTGTCAAACTGATTTCATAGATTTTAGCACACATCCGTCCTGGATGCAATCACTATAGTCCTGCTGGATAGTGTTTTTATACATCTACTTGTATATTTCTGCATATCTGAGCACCCAGTATGGGTTGACGCTCAGTTCTTCTGTTCTGTCTGTCTCAATGTATATTCCCACATGGAGGTGTACGTCAAACTGCCCCCGCGTTCCCTCAGGCCCGTATCCGGTATCCCCCATATAACCGAGAAACTGTCCTGCGCCGATCGGCTGGCCGACATAAAAATTCTCCGCATAGGAATCAAAATGGGCATAATAATAGTAACCGCCCGAAGGACTTCGAATTCCGATCCGGTACCCCCCTTTCTCAAGCCATCCTGCTTTTTCGACAACTCCGTCCGTCATGCTGACAATACGGTAATAACCGGAAAGATTGCGGGGCGGGATCAGATCCGTTCCCTCGTGTCCCCGTTTTCCGCCGTAACTGCGCTCAAACATCCAGCTGTTCTCGTAAACCATTCCCGACTCCGATACGGGAAAGCAGGCGACGTCGTCCCAGATTGCCTGATAGGCGCTCTGAAACTTCTTATAGTTCCTTCCCGCGCGCCGCAGAAGAAAATAACGCAGCCTCAGATAATCTTCAAGGTCAAACCGCAAAATGCCGGCAGGGATTTCAAACGCTCCCAGCAGCATGCACGGCGTCAGAAATTCCGAGGGAGGGTTCCCGCTTTCCCTGCACAATACAGGCAGAATCCGAAGCCAGCTTTCATCCAGCCGCATACTCCTGAAGGCATCATTTTCAGGTTCGGACCGCGAAATCCGGGAGACGATCATTTTTCTGCACAGAATATCTGAAAAATCTCCGCACACAGCCGCCAGAAGAATCAGCAGAGCGCAAAAACAGACAGCTCTTGTTTTCATATGCCACCTGGAACAACCTTGACATTCCTTCTATATATATGAATGATTCCGGCAGTTTATGACTCTATCTGAAAACTCCCGGGACCTTTCCCTGGCATAGTCTTTTTCATTCCGGCATAGGATACCTGTAAACAGGCTGCAAAAAAGGTACGCCAATGCAGAAAAAATATTATTTTACCGCACTGATATTCCTGCTTTTCTTTTACCTGCTTCGTTTCCCGCAGGAAGCGCTTGAAGCGGTGAGCTTCGGGCTCTCGCTCTGGTACCGCTCTGTCCTTCCCGTTCTGTTCCCCTTTATGATTTTATCCGGACTGATGGTCCGTCTTCAGCTGACCGAATGGCTCCCCGGATGGCTGTTAAAACCTGTATGCCGTCTGTTTCGCTGTTCAGCCGACGGATGCTTTGCAATCCTGATCGGATTTCTCTGCGGGTTCCCCATGGGCGCGAAAGTCACGCACGACCTGCGCGACCAGAACCGGATCTCCGAACAGGAAGCAGCCTGGCTTTACGGCTTTGTCAACAACGTAAGTCCCGCTTTTCTTTTTTCATTTCTTGCTTACAGACAGCTTGGAAAACCGGAATACGGTATTTTTTTCCTCGCCTGCGTTTCCGGGTCGTCTCTGCTGTACGCCCTGATGACCAGACCCGCGCAGAACTTCCCGGCGCAGGACAGGGCATCCCATCGTCCGGATCTTTCGGTCAGCTTTCGGGAGATCGACGCATGCATTCAGAGCGCCGTCACTCAAACGGTACACCTGGGCGCATACATCACCGTTTTCTCCCTGCTTGGGACCGCAGCGAACCGCATCTTTCCCTCCAAAAGCCTCCCCGGGCGTTTTCTTGCGGCAAGCCTCGAAATCACAACCGGTATCTCCTTTGTCGTTTCATGGAATCTTCCGCTGCCCCTGACCGTGACGCTTCTTGGCGCAGTCTGCGCATTCGGCGGTTTTTCGGCGTTCGCGCAGACGGTCAGCATCGCGTCCATGGATCGAAAAACAGCCCTCTCGTATTTAAAAAGCAGGGTGATCATCACCCTGCTTGCAGTATCACACGCAACCGGAATCCTACTCTTCAGTCTTGTCTGCGGCTTCCTCTTCTGACGGTACTGCCGGCGGCGTATAACTGGCGGCCGGCGCCGGTGCTGCCTGCGGAGAAAGCTCCATCCTGTTTTTGTTTACAATGTCATAACAGGACTGGATAGAATTGATAAAATTACTGTATTTTGCACCGGCTGCCTCAAGCGTATGGCTCATGATCTTTTCAAGGTTCTCAAGCATCTCATCTGTATACTGAATCGCGCTGACACGGATACTGTTTGCGTCCTCTGTCGCCTTGTCCAATATCTCCTGGGCCTGGGCGTTCGTCTGTTCAATCAGCTCGTTCGCCTGCTGATACGCAGTCTGCATCGTTTCACTCTCTCCCACGATCCTCTGAGCCTGAACCTGCGCGTCCGCAATGATCGCTTCCGCCTTGGACTGCGCGTCCGCAAGAATTGCATCCTTGTTGCTGATGATCTTCTGATAGCGCTTAATCTCATCCGGAGTCTTCATGCGAAGTTCACGAAGAAGTTCTTCCAGTTCTTCCTTATTCACGACAATTTTCGTCGATGAAAGAGGCTGGAACTTACAACTGTCCACAAACTCCTCGATCTCTTCAATAATCTGCTCAATTCTGCTGCTCATAATGCTCTCTCCTTACTTTCTTACTATCAATCCTGTCTTTTCCTGTCATGTATCTTCCGGTATACATGCTCAGCCACTTTCCGAGGAACAAAACCAGAAATGTCTCCGCCGTACCACGCAACCTCCTTTACGATTGTGGAACTGATATAGGCATAATTCAGCTCCGTCGTAAAAAAGATCGTGTCAACCCCGCGGTCCATGCTTCTGTTCGTCTGCGCCATCTGAAGTTCATATTCAAAATCCGTAACGGCTCTGAGTCCCCGGACAATGAATCCCGCATTGCATTTACGCACAAAATCAACAGAAAGTCCCGAAAACGCTTCCACCTGCACGTTCTTCAGATCCCCCGTAACATCCTTTATCATATTAACACGTTCCTCAGCTGAAAACAATGGGGTTTTCGCATTATTATTCAGCACGCCGACCACCAGCTTATCGACAAGGGCAGATGCCCTCTGAATAATATCGAGGTGTCCTTTCGTTACCGGGTCAAAGCTGCCCGGATATACAGCAATTTTCATAAGCGTCCCTGTCTGTTACAAAACGTAACCCTTTCTCTGTAATTTTAAGAAAACATGTTTGTTCGTCTTGTAGCTTTTCTCCCGCAAAACAGTATATCCCAGCGATTCCGTATAGGAAAAATCCGTCCCAATCGACGCTTCCACGATGATCAGCGTCTCCTGATCCACAAAAGACACATGCCGGACTGAAAAATATTCCAGGACACGGCGTTCGAGCTCTTTTCCATAAGGAGGATCCATAAATATGATCTGAAACGGCTCTTCCTTTTCGAGCCTTCCAAGCGCCGTCATAACATCACACGAAAACACTCTCGCCTGCGGCGCCAGACGTGTAGTCTCCAGATTTTCTCTGATACAGGATACGGCCGCTTTGCTGCTGTCTACAAAAAAGGCCGTCCGCGCCCCCCGGCTTAACGCTTCAATCCCTATTCCGCCGCTTCCGCTGAACAGATCGAGAAACCGGATATCATAAAGCTCATTCTGCAGGATATTAAACAGCGTTTCCTTAATCCTGTCTGTTGTCGGTCTCGTATCAGATCCCGGGACTGTTTTCAGCAAAAGCCTGCGCGCTTTCCCCGCAATAACTCTCATACCTGTTCCTTTCACTGCCCATTTTGCCTTATTATAATTTTTAATGGAGATGATGTCAATAGGGGAAACGATACGAAAAAAAGACTGTCCTTAAGGAAAATGCAGTCTTCTAAAAAAGCGCCGGCTCCAGCAATTACCAGATTATAATCCGGCATGACGCACATACTAAAATCGCAGCAAAAAACTGCACACAAAAATAACGACAGAAAAACAGAAGAAAAACAAAGGAGGCGTTTGAAATGTCAAATCGTTCATCTAACACAACGGCTGTACCGGAAGCCAAAAGTGCAATGGACCGTTTCAAATTTGAAGTAGCAAATGAACTGGGCGTACCGCTTACGAATGGTTACAACGGTAATCTGACATCCAGACAGAACGGTTCTGTAGGCGGAAACATGGTCCGGAAAATGATCGAGGCGCAGGAGCGCCAGATGTCCGGCACAGGAACCATGATGCAGTCCACAGGCAGCGGCACAGCAGCCGGCGGCACAGGCACGGGCACAGGTGTACCCACACAGTCTGTGGGAACCGGAAGCATGACCCAGATGTAAAAACCGAACCATCTGCCGGGCAGGGATACTGCGGATCGAATCGGGCAGGAGGCAGTCTGCTTCCTGCCCGATCGTCATTTCCCTTATATGGGTCTGCGCACAGCCTTCCTTACCATTTTTCAGTCTGCTTCCTGGGGCGGGTCAAGCGGCACGGAACCGGTGATATCGCCGTTTACCACAAAATACGCCTTATTTTCTTCCGGCTTCAGATACAGGGTAAGCGTGTGC
>CANQEC010000153.1 GCA_947594335.1 uncultured Lachnospiraceae bacterium | reverse complement strand
CTGCTCCGCCAGCTCGCGGTGCGCCTCCGGGGAAAGGTGCAGAGAATCTTTTTCGGAAGGTTTGATATACTCTGCGGCGTCAAAGAAAATGCATCCATACTTTTCCGCGATTTTCCGATACCATCCGGGAAACTCCCGGGAGCGCCTGACAGCGTTCTTGCAAAAGGCTCCATAGAAACACGAATTCTGGATCCCTTCTCCAATCTCAGGCGGCGATACCAGGATGATCTTCGGGACAAAGCCCTGCTTTGCCCCGGTAAATTCCTGTATCACCTGGACTAATGTGCCCGCCCCGTCCGCGATTTCTTCCGGCGACGCGTGAAAAACTTCCTTCAGATCATTGCTGCCAAGCATCAGGATCACGAAATCTACAGGCTTATGGGTATTCAGGCAAGGTTTCAGATAGCCCAGCCCATTCTTCCAGCCTTCCAGCGGATCATCGAACACAGTCGTTCTTCCGTTGCAGCCTTCTTCGATCACCCGGTAATCCTCTCCGAGCAGCTTCTGCAGCCGGCCCGTCCAGCGGACATCCTCCGGGTAGCGCATGCCATTTTCCGGATTATAGCCGTAAGTATTGGAATCCCCATAACATAGTACCGTTATCCTGTTTTTTATCATGACGCTCTCCTTTCGTTTCTGTATATTTCGGCGTTTTTCTTCCTCATAAATTTCATCTGTCCCTGTGTATTCCTAAAATTCCTGCACATATGATCGAGGAGGCGGCTGTTCCTCCTGCTCGTCTGCGCGGCCCGGGTTCTGCGTCAGCAGCTGGTTTCCATGCCTGGGCCTGCGCACACAGAAAACCTGCCACTGGCAGCTTTTCTGCATACTAAGGCATATGCACAAAAACTGCGAACAGCCCACAGCCATTCGCAGTCTTCTTTACGTTTCAAACCGCCTCCTGTTCGACCCGGTTCACCTCACAGCCCGAGAGAATCGATCCACTTTTTCCATGCGCCGCTGTTCTGTCTGCCATGCACGACGATGCCTTCCTCCATCACAGCACGGCTGCTCACGCTGCTTTTCAGATCAGACAGCGTATTTTCAAACCCGCTGCTGCCGGATGTCGCAAAGAGGATGATCCGTTTCCCGGCAAAATCATAGCTCTCCAGGAATGTGTTGATGATTGTCGGCGCAGTGTACCACCAGATCGGGAACCCGAGGAAAATCACATCACAGTCCGCGACAGGCGCATTCCCGTCCGCGATTTTGGGACGGAAGGATTTGTCTTTCATTTCAACGGAGCTGCGGGAGTTCTGATCCTGCCAGTTCAGATCCGCCGTGGTGTAGGGAACTTCGGGACGGATTTCATAAAGCTCTGCGCCTGTAATCTCCGCAATTTTCTTTGCCGCATCAGCGGTCACGCCGCCGGCGCTGAAATACGTTGTTAATGTCCTGCTCATTTTTTTACCTCCAGATATAAAATTTTACTGCCGTTTGGCGTCTGCTCCCCGAACCAGCCGCCGGGGAACCTTGAAAGCGCAGATACTCATATCACTGCTTTTATTCATTGCTGCGATATTCAGCTTTGCGCTATTGATAAAATCATCATAGTATCCGAACTTCAGGATGTCAAGGCTGCTCTGTAATGATTCACAGGAGATTCACATCACTTGATGCAACAGGCAGATTTTATATTCGAAACATGCAAAACAGAGAAAAAACTTTTTCTTAATTCAGGATACCGCCGCAGCGGGACGGGTCTTTTTTGTCTCTCCCAGCTCCCTGCAGGTCTGCCGGATCAGAACCGCCGCGATGGCAAATGTCAGCAGATCTGATACGGGCATGGAATACAGCACGCCGTCCAGTCCCCAAAACAGCGGAAGCAGCAGCGCAAAACCCACGCCGAATACAATCTCCCGCACCATCGAGAGCATAGTGGACGCCGCCGCTTTTCCCATCGCCTGAAGGAAGATAAAGCAGGCTTTGTTGACGCAGGCAAACGGAATCATGCACAGATAAATCCGAAACGCTCTGAGCGCAAAATCCGTATAGTACGCGCTCTCATTCGCGGCTCCGAAAACCACGATAAGCTGCCCCGGAAAAATCTCCGCAATAATAAAGCCGATTATCCCGACGAGTGTTTCCGCTGCAAGAAGACGGAAAAACAGGCTTCTGACCCTGTGGTTCAGCCCCGCGCCCACATTATAGCCCGCGATCGGGATGCAGCCGGCCGCCATGCCGACAACGATCGAGATCACGATCTGGAAAAATTTCATTACAATGCCGACCACCGCCATCGGAATCTGCGCGTACTGCTCCTGTCCGAAAATGACATCTACAGCGCCGTACCTGCGGATCATATTATTGATTGCCGCCATGGCCGCGACCAGAGAAATCTGCGACAGAAAACTTGTTATGCCAAGCGTCAGCGTCTTCTGACAGATGCGACAATCCAGACGGAAATCTCTCTTTGCCGGCCTGACCAGCTTCATATGCAAAAGATACCACACGGCCAGGACTGCCGTGGCAATCTGTCCAAGCACTGTGGCGACGGCCGCGCCCATCATTCCCCACCTGAATACAAAGATAAACACAGGATCAAGGATGATATTAATCACGGCCCCAAGCAGCGTGGAAACCATCGCAAACTTCGGGGACCCATCTGACCGGATGATCGGATTCATCGCCTGACCGAACATATAAAAGGGGATGCCGAGCGAGATCCAGAAGAAATATTCCTTAGAATGCCGGAATGTCTCCGCATTGACCGTCCCGCCGAACATGGCGCTGATCGGCTCCGAGAAAATCAGATAGACCGCGCAGAGAATCACGCTCCCCGCAAGAATCATGACCACGGAATTTCCAACGCTCTTCTGGGCCTGCCCCAGTTCTTTTCTGCCCAGATTCAGGCTGACAAAAGCGCAGCATCCGTCCCCGATCATGACGGCAATCGCCAGGGCGATGACCGTGAGCGGAAAAACTACTGTGTTGGCGGCGTTGCCGTAAGAGCCAAGATAATCCGCGTTGGCAATAAAAATCTGATCCACGATATTATACAAAGCGCCGACTAAAAGTGAGATAATGCAGGGAACAGCGTACTGCTTCATAAGTGTTCCGATACGCTCGCTCCCTAAAAACTGGTTTGTTTCTGCTTCCATAATCTATTCCTTCCTTTCCTTCCTGACAGAAAAAACGTGCAGCTTCGGCATCCGCTGGATTTACGCCGAAAGGCTACACGCTTTTCTATGAAAAATGGTTCTTTTTCGATCCTGACATCACGAAATCAGTCCAGATAATCCCCCACCGGACTTGTATTGTACTGCTTGACGATCTTTATCATAACCGAACCATCCGGCTGTTCCGTCTCCTCCAGAATCCGGTACTTTGTCTGGTTGCGTTCCAGTGTCTTCTTGTACTGTTCCACTTCTCTTTTCACAAACGAAACCGCATAATCATGGTCGGGATCCTCCTTGGGAATAAATTGCAGAGTCTGGCAGATACAGGCCGCTTTGATCCGTTTCATAATAAATGTTCCCCCTCTTCTTTAAAAACAGTCTTCTCCTATCTTGTCTCTTATAAAGTTTACTCTGTAAAAGAAAAAGCGTGCAGCCTTCAACCGGATTTACGCATTGAAAGCCACACGTTGTATATTTATATTATATCCGGAAACCGCCCTTTTCGTCAAAGGCGATTTTAACCAAAAATCACGGAAAGCTTATTGGTGATTTTCCCTGTATCCGGATCATTGCAGGGCCAGAAAAACTGTCTCCCGATTCTCCGTCCATTCCACTTTACAGTGATGTTTTTTCTTTGTCCTGTCATATCCAATACCAACCAGCAGGATTTTCTGAGGTTTTCCATCCCGGCGATTTTTTCCGGAAAAACGCGCTGGGTAATTCTTTTCTTTAATCTGGCGGATTGCATCTTCCGGAGAATGATCCACCTTCAGCTCCAGAATTATCCCGTCCGACGCGGCAGATGTCTCCGGATAGAAAATAAAATCCACAAAACCTTTTCCCGCTTTTTCCTCCCGCTCCACCCGGTATGCGTCCCTCGCTGACAGATAAACCAGATTCACCACCGCACTGAGTTCCGTTTCATGATTATAAGAGAGTATCGGCGTCTCTGTATCATGTGCCAGCTCCAGAATCTGCTCCATTGTTTCGGTGTCCCCGGCAAGCGTAGCACGCAGCATCTTTTCTGATGCCCGGGCAAGCCGGTATACATATCCCAAGGAAGCTTCCTTTCTTAACATATCTGAAAATCTGTCCATCAGCTCTTTGTTTGGAATGGATACCATCCCGTTCTCATAACTTAAAAATCCATACACAACCATTGCCGACAGAATTTCCTCTTTTGTCCGAAGGCTCTGGGAGGTTGCCGCATACTCCTGAATCTTCGCCGGCACGCTCTGGCCGGACACCATCAGGGCAAGGTCATCCCGAACAGAATCCACATTATTGCGGATATAATAAAAGATTTCATCATATGGTCCGGAGCTGGTCCAGTAATTATCCAAACTGTTGCCGGAAAGCGCCATCACAACAGACCGCGGATTATACAGGCGCAGCCCTGTCGGCGTGGCATATCCGTCGTACCACCATTTTAATGCCTCCCTCGAAATCAGAAGCGGCGGATCCTGTCTTTTACAGTACCTTGCATAGAGCATATCCACTTCTGAATCGGAAAATCCAAAATATTCGCTGAATCTCCGGCTTTTTGCCATCGTGTACTCCGCAAACATATTCAGTTCCGAACCGCTGGAGTATTTTGAAATCGGCAAAATTCCCGTCATATATGCGAACCGCACGTAAGGACGATCCTTTAACAGACTCCTTAAAAAAATAAGATACGCTTTCTTGTCCGCCTCCGTCACAAAGTCCTGATGAAAAATGAAATCCCACTCATCCAGCACAAAGATAAACTGTATCTCCGGATGCTCCAGATAAAGAGTCAGAAACATATCCCACAGAGCATCTTCCGGATCAAACTCCACATCAGGAAATTCTTTTGCAAGATCTCTGCTCAGACGATTCTCAATCCGCCTGATATATTGTCCATAGGAACTGCATTCTCTTGGTACATCATTAAATGAAATATGTACCACATCATATTTATTTCGGCTGTTTTCGTATCCTTCCGCGCCTGAGACCGCAAGCTGATCAAAAAGTGTTTTGGAATCGCAGGCTTTTGAAAAAAACGAAACGATCATATTTGCCATGATTGTTTTTCCGAATCTTCTCGGGCGTGTCAGGCAGATATAATTATTTCCTTCGCTTACCAGCGGAAATAATTCTTCCAACATATGTGATTTATCTACGAAATATGGCTTTTTTGATTCATTTCTGTACAGAGTATACGCAGCCCTGCTGTTCAAATAAAATCCCACAGTTCTCCCTCCCGCTTTTTTCTGCCATGAACCAGGACATAAACATATCCGTCACGTCTTTCCCTTTACGTCTATTATGACAAATTCTGATCTGCAGCCTGTCTTAAATTTGATTGCCCAGTCAGATATCCCGGAGGTGACGATGAAATTCGTAGCTCCCCGCTTCGTATGTCCGTAAGTCTTATTATTTATCCGCGTCCACTCTCCCAGGTAATTGATCGGGAAAAACTGCCCGCCATGCGTATGGCCCGAAAGGACCAGATCCACGCGCGCCGCCTCCTGCGCCGCGTAATCCTGAGGCTGATGATCCATCACAATGGAAAATCTCTCCGGATCCAGATCCCGCATCAGTTCCTCCATGGATGCGCGGGAACCGCCGTACCGTTCCTGTGAGCGGTCCTGCCTTCCAATCAGGTAAAAATCATCGCCCAGCAGCACTGTCTCATCCTGCAGAACGCGCACCCCGTTTTTCTCAAGCTCCTCCACCAGATCCGCGCCGCTGTAGCCGCGGTAGTCGTTTCCGTAATAGCCTTTGTCATGATTCCCAAACGCAAAGTATACGCCGTACGTGGTCTGTAAAGTCCCCAGCGCCGCGCAGCCCGCCTCCATATCCTCTTTTATGGTATCGTCGTCCACATAATCTCCCACGATCAGCACTACATCCGGATTCGTTTCCTGTATCCGGGCAATCTCCCGCGCAAAGCCATTCCCGTGAAATGTTGTTCCGATATGCGAATCCGCAAGCATTGCGATGCGCAGATCCTCTACGTCTTTCTCCGCCGTGATTACATAATCCTTCTCCCATACGTGATGCGCCAGATACCAGCCGCATCCGAGATATGCCGCCGTGATTCCAAG
>CANQEC010000152.1 GCA_947594335.1 uncultured Lachnospiraceae bacterium | reverse complement strand
ACCGCGTGCCCTTTGTCATCTGGAGCAATTACGGCCTGGAACACAAATATTACGACGGCATCAGCGTAAATTATCTCGGAGGCATCCTGATGGAGGCCGCGGGCATTCCGCTCACCGGATATCAGCAGTTTCTGTCTGCTTTAAGGGAGCAGCTCCCCGTTGTCAACGCAAACGGCATCCGGGACGCCGCCGGCACATTTGGCGATTACTCACAGAATCAATATCAGGAGCAGCTTGGCGAATACGAGATACTTCAGTATAACAACCTGATTGACAGCAGTCACAGAGAGAACTCATTTTATGAGTGAACCCACAAAATTTAGCTTTCATCTGTATATTGACAAATCATTTTTACCGGATTATAGTAGCAGTGATATGATGCTTTAATCGAGCAGAGAGCGGTTTCCCCTCCTGCTCGCCGCACGGCCCGCAGGCTGCGTCAGCAGCTGTTTTCCTTACATGGGTCTGCACACACAGTCAGATACCCCGCTGCAGGCAACGGGGTATCAAATTATGAGGAGAGAAAATTTATGAAGAAACCGTTTGTAACAAAAGAGCAGCTCGATCAGATTGTACAGGAATTTCCGACGCCGTTTCATCTGTACGACGAGAAGGGGATTCGTGAAAATGTGAAGGAGCTCTACGACGCTTTTTCCTGGAACAAGGGATATAAAGAATTTTTTGCGGTAAAGGCAACGCCCAATCCGTTCCTGATCAATATTTTGAAAGAGTATGGCTGCGGAACAGACTGTTCCTCGATGACAGAACTAATGCTCTCCGAGGCGATCGGCATAACCGGCCACAATGTGATGTTTTCCTCAAATGACACGCCTCTTCCCGAATTCAAAAAATGCGCGGACATCGGCGGCATCATTAACCTCGATGATATCACGCACATTGCAAAAGTGGAAGAGGCCGTCGGATATCTTCCAAAGACCATGTCCTGCCGCTTCAATCCCGGAGGAGTGTTCAAGATCAGCAATGACATCATGGACAATCCGGGCGACGCCAAGTACGGCATGACGGAAGAACAGATTGAAGAGGCTTTTCGCATCATGAAAGCCAAAGGAGTGGAGGAGTTCGGTATCCATGCCTTCCTCGCGAGCAACACCGTGACAAATGATTATTATCCGATGCTGGCCGGCGTTTTGTTCGAACTTGCGGTAAAGCTGCATGAAAAGACCGGCGCAAACATCCGGTTTATCAATCTTTCCGGCGGAATCGGAATCCCCTATCGTCCGGATCAGGAAAAGAACGACATCTACAAGATCAGCAAAGGAGTCCGCAGGGTATACGAGAAAATCCTTGTCCCGGCAGGCATGGGCGATGTGGCGCTCTATACGGAACTCGGCCGCTACATACTTGGCCCGTACGGCTGTCTTGTGACAAAGGCCATCCACGAAAAGCATACGCACAAAGAATACATCGGCGTGGATGCCTGCGCGGTCAATCTGATGCGCCCGGCCATGTACGGCGCTTACCATCACATCACAGTGATGGGAAAAGAAGAGGAGCCCTGCGATCACGTTTACGATGTGACAGGATCTCTGTGCGAAAATAATGACAAATTCGCAATCGACCGCAAGCTCCCGAAGATCGATATGGGAGATCTGCTGGTAATCCACGACACGGGAGCGCACGGCTACTCAATGGGCTACAACTACAACGGCAAGCTCAGGTCAGCGGAAGTGCTTCTTTGTGAGGACGGAACCGCAAAGCTGATCCGCCGCGCGGAAACGCCGCGGGATTATTTCGCGACATTTGATTTCTGCGATATCTTAAAGGATATGAAATATTAAGCAGGCCCAAAAACGGATTCTGTGCAAAAATATTCTTGCATTTTTCTGCCATCTGTGATATGGTAGTTCAGGTGCCGGTCAGAAAGACCTTGCCGCTGTGGCGGAATTGGCAGACGCACTTGACTCAAAATCAAGCGGGTAAAACCGTGCCGGTTCGAGTCCGGCCAGCGGCAGACTAAAGATCCCGGGGGATTTCCCCCGGGATCTTTACAACTCTATTTCATTTTGTATACCGGATCCGCCGGATAACCGCCTCTGAGCTTCTGCATTCCTCTTTGCAGCGCATCTTTGGAATTTTTCCAGTCCGCGTCCTTGTTGCGGTAGTCATACTTATCGACCAGCCAGTCGATATCTTCCTGGATCCGCTTCATATTTTCTTCCATCAGCGCAAACACCATCGGATAAAACTCCGCTTTCTGCTTGTCATTCAGATAATGCTCCGCCCGGTCACAGAGGATGCCGAAATGATGAAGGCAGAACCCCTTGCTGTTTTTGATCTTATCCCGAAATCCTTCATCTTTTGCATACATTCCGAAAAAAGTGGAAATATACCGTTCAAAAGTATCCTTCAGCCCGCGGCATATGTAGCAGGAGGTATCCTTTTCGGCCGTCCATTCCCCGATCGCGCTCCTTGTGTCCTCAGGCTTTGAGGTCACCTTTCTGAGAAAGGAAGATTTCCCCGGCTGGTAGGCGGCAAATTTTTTACTCATCTCGCCGCGGAGTTTCTTGTAATGCGTCTGCAGGATCAGAGAATTGCCCAGCGCATTCCCGTAATCAAACATTTTTTTCATATGCATGCGGCAGAATCCGATCTCATCCGTCTGAGCGCGGATATCGCTCTCCATATAGGAAGAGCTGCTGCCGATGACAAAATCGATCGTGTCCTGTTCAAGTTTGCGCTCGATAAAGCAGAACGGACATTCATCGTGGGCATTGAGAGCATCATTCAAAGGAATTGTATACAGTTTTTCTTTCATAAGAAACTCCTTTCCTGATCGGAGCTGCGGATTCCCTCGCACCCGCAGCGTGGTATCACAGCCGGCCTGCATCTGCTTTGCGAAGAAGGCCGTAAACTTAACCGTAATTGTATCAAATTTGTGAAAAAATGTCAAAAACATTGACGGCAAATTGGGCAGCCGTTATAATTACAGGTACAGTTTAAAGGGGGGACGGATATATGCGTCAAAACAGAAAACGGAAACTTTTCATCTGGTGTCTGACTGTGTTTCTGTTTACGCTCAGACTTAATACAGGGGTTCTCTGCGCCGCGTCCGCGGCCGTTCAGTACGACAGAGAGGCCGATGCGTCTGCACCTGGGGAAGAAAATCGTATGCAGGCCGCTGACACGGATCAGGAATATACGGAAAATACAGAACCGGCTTCCGGCTCCGAAGAAGATGCTCCCTCGGTCGGGGAGCCTTCCGATGAAAACCCGGAATCATCCCATGAGACGGAATCTTTCACCGGGACAGAGCCCCCGGAACAAACGGATTCCCCTGCCAGTCCAGAGGAAACCGAATACACGGAAGCCGGTCCGGGGACGGAACAGCCCGCCGAAACAGAGCATTTCACGGAGACGGGTGACTCCAAAGAACCGGAAACATCTTTTGAAACGGAACAGTATTCCACTGAGGCGGAAACCATCACGGAAGAGCCATCCGATGCGGAGACGCTTCCCGAAACGGAAGAGCAGCTGACAGAGACTGAGTTTTCGGAGGCCGCCGATGAAACCGCCATGCCGGAAGAAACGGCATTTCAGGAATCGGAATCCCAGGAGGAGGAGACAGAAGAATCATCCGAAAAAGAAGATTCGAAATTTTTTATTCTGCTCCAGGAATGGTGGGAAAGCATGGAGATGGCGTTCATCACCAAGATCCTGCAGCTGATTCTGGCCTTCATTCTTTTCTTTGTCGGAAGAAGGATCATCAACAGCATTATCCGGGTCATGGACCGGATCGCGGTTCTCAAGGGATGGGATCCCACGGTCTGCAGCTTTGCCAGAAACGCGGCAAGAGCCGTACTGTATCTTGCCCTTGTGATGTCCATCCTGACCTGTGTCGGCGTTGAGGTGGCTTCCCTTGCGGCGATCATCAGCTCGATCGGCGTGGCTCTCGGCCTTGCCCTGCAGGGAAGTCTCAGCAACCTCGCGGGAGGACTTCTGCTCGCGATAATGAAGCCCCTCCACCTGGGCGATTTTGTAAGCGCCGCCGGTTATTCCGGCACAGTCCGTGAGATCGGACTCGTATACACCACGCTGGTCGGCGCGGATGACCGGACCGTGATCATCCCGAACAGCACGCTTATGAGCAGCGTCATTGAAAACTATTCCGAGCAGACGACACGCCGTGTGGAGGTGCAATGTCCGATTTCCTACGACGCAAATCTGAAGGAATCCATGAATATTTTCCGAAACGTTCTCGAAAGGATTCCTGAGCGGCTGCCGGAGAAACCGGTCAATGTCTTTATCGCCAGTTTTGGAGATTCCGGCGTTGTTCTGGAAGGACAGATCTACGTGCGGTGGACTGAATATCTGTCGACTCTCTGGAAGGTGAGAGAAAAAATCAAGCTGAGCTTTGATGAGGCCGGCATTGAGATTCCGCTGCCTCAGATTGTTGTCAGCATGAAACAGGAGAAATAAGATGAACTGTATGGAAGCGCGCAGAATGATCACCCCCTACGTAAAAGGTGAGCTTTCTGAAAAAGATCTGGAACAGTTTCTGAAACATATTGAGCAGTGCAGTGACTGCATGGACGAACTGGATATCTATTTTACCGTATACCAGGCGATGGAACGGCTTGACGCGGAGGATCATCCCGATTACGATTTTAAAAGGATGCTGAAAGAAAGTATTCACGCCGCCAGACGCCGCATTGTCTTTGCGAGAACCTTCCGCCTTATACGGTCCGTCCTGCTGATACTGGCCGACCTGCTGCTCCTCCTTGCCATCATAACAGGAATACAGCTTGACCGCGGTCAGTCCGCAGAGCCCGCCTTTCAGCGGATCTGGCTCAACTTTTATCATCCGATTCAGCTGGCTGAACAGGAGTCGGAGCTGTCCACCGAGGAGCTGTCGGAAATCTTTGCCGAGGTTATCCGGGAACGGGAACCGATATTAAATGCCGGACAGGCGCCGGTACAGGAAAACGAGGAGTGAGAAAATGACTGAGAAAGCAGCTGTTAAAGAGAAGATCGTACTGATCGACGGACACAGTATTCTGAACAGAGCCTTTTACGGGATTCCCACGCTGACCAACAGCGAAGGTCTTCATACAAACGCGGTCTACGGTTTTTTGAACATCTTGTTCAAGGTACTTGAGGAGGAGCACGCAGAGTACGCGGCGGTCGCGTTCGACCTCAAAGCTCCTACATTCCGTCACAAAATGTTCGACGGATACAAAGGGACCCGCAAGCCGATGCCGCCGGAGCTTCACGAGCAGGTTCCTCTGATAAAAGAAATGCTGAAGGCAATGAGGATTCCGGTTCTCACAATGGAAGGGTATGAGGCCGACGATATCCTGGGAACCATCTCCCACCGCATGGAGGCGGAAGGAATGGAGGTGTCTGTCGTCTCAGGCGACCGCGACTTGCTGCAGCTTGCGACAGATACCGTCAGAATCCGGATCCCGAAAACGAAAGCGTCCGGCACCGAAGTGGAGGACTATTATGCCAGGGATGTGCAGGAGCGCTACCAGGTAACCCCGGCGCAGTTCATCGATGTGAAGGCCCTGATGGGAGACAGCTCCGATAACATTCCCGGAGTTCCCGGAATCGGGGAGAAGACGGCCACAAAACTGATCGCGGAATTTGGCTCCATTGAACAGACCTATGAAAATCTGGAAAATGTCAGACCGCCAAGAGCACGCGAAGCCATCCGGCTTCACTACGACATGGCACAGATGAGCAAAACGCTGGCCACCATCTGTCTCGAAGTACCGATTTCTTTCTCAAAGGAAGAGGCCCGGATCGAAAATCTGTATACGGATGAAGCGAGAAATCTGTGCAGAAGGCTGGAGTTCAGAAATCTTCTGACAAAATTTGGAAGCGAGGAAAAAAAGGAGCCGGAACCGGCCTGCGAACAATTTCTGCGGCCGGACAAAATCAGCGAGGCCGATCTCATTTTCGGGCAGGCGGCCAGGGCAGAGGCGGCAGGGGTCTGGATCGCCGGGGAAAAAGACGGTCTGCTTGGCCTGTCTCTCTCTTACAGGCTCCCCGAATCTGATGACGCTTCCCAGAGTCCGGATTCCTCTTTTTCGGATGCGGAGGTGGTTTCCTGCTGGATCGGCGTTTCCGACACAATTACGGAGGATTATCTGCGCAGCCAGTTTGCCAGGCTGTCCGAAAAAGGAGGGACACTGGCAGCGATGCATCTGAAAGAGCAGCTTTTCTTCCTTAATG